>NZ_JBEZZF010000050.1:0-42948 GCF_040639055.1 Promicromonospora sp. NPDC023987
GAGGCACCCAGCAGACCACTGGGTTGATAGGCCGGATGTGGAAGACAGGACTAACGACTGTCGGAGCTGACCGGTACTAACTGCCGATAACTTCATAACACCACATCACTGTTAATAAGAGTCTTTGATTGTTACGCGTCCACTATGCGGTTCCCGAGTCACGGGCACCAACCCCCAACCCCCCCGCCCCCTTTTTTTTGGGTGTGTGTGGGTGGTAGGGGTTTGCCTTCTCGATAGTGTTACGGTGGTCATAGCGTAGGGGAAACGCCCGGTCCCATTCCGAACCCGGAAGCTCAGCCCTACAGCGCCGATGGTACTGCCCTGGAGACGGGGTGGGAGAGTAGGACGCCGCCGGACAACCATTCCCAGCAGGGGGTGGAGTCCCCGCACGAACCCACAGGGTTGGTGCAGGGACTCCACCCCCTGACTGCATTCCCCCCAAAACCAAACCCACCAACCCGCGCCCACCCAACGATCTCGCGCCTACCCAGCGATCCCGCCCGAAATCACCGCGGAATTCGGGCGCAATCACTGGGCTGGCGCGAAGCAGCGCCGGCGCGCAGCAGCCGACGGCACGGTGCCGCGCAGAGGCGGCCGGTGGTGTCGCTGGGCAACTTGCCGGGTACACAGGCGCCGCCGCTATCGTGACTGTGTGAACGCAGACACAACCCGCACTGGTGCGGGCACCACCAACCAGTCCGCACGCACCACCGAGTCCGCGTGGCGCAGGGACCACTTCGTCTCGTTGCTGCGTTTTGCTGAGGGGGCGATCCGTGCGGACGGGGCCGCGTGTTGGCTGGACGACCTGGGGCGCCCGGACCACTCACATCCAGTGGAGACGTGGATCACGGCGCGGATGGCACACATCTTCGCCGTCGGGCATCTGCTCGGAGTGAGTGGCGCGGACGAGCACGCCGAGCGCGCTCTCAGTGGCCTTCAGGACGTGCTGGCAGACGCCGAGTTCGGCGGGTGGCTCGCCGCCAGGGGTGAGGGCGACGAGCTGGTCGGTGCCAAGGAGGCCTACGCACACGCGTTCGTGGTGCTCGCGGCCTCGACCGGCAAGGTTGCCGGCATCCGCGGTGCGTCGGAGCTGCTTACCACGGCACTCGCCGTGCTCGACGCGCGGTTCTGGGAACCGGAGCAGGAGCTGCACCTGGATGAGCGTTCACGTGACTGGTCGTCGGCGTCGGACTACCGCGGGGTGAACGCGAACATGCACTCCGTCGAGGCGCTGCTCGCCGCGCGCGCCGCGACGGGCGACGGCCTGTGGTTGGACCGGGCAGCGGCGATCGGTGATCGGGTGGTGGGCTGGGCCTCGACGAACGAGTGGCGGATCCCCGAGCACTTCGATGCCGCATGGAACCCCCTGCTCGAGTACAACGCCGACCGGCCTCAGGATCCGTTCAAGCCGTACGGTGCGACCCCCGGCCACGGGCTCGAGTGGGCGCGGCTGCTGCTGCAGATCGACGCGGAGGCCGGCACGTCGGGCCACCGGACCGACGCGGCCGTCGCGCTGTTCGACCGTGCGGTCGAGGACGGGTGGGACCCCGACGGCGGTGGTTTCGTCTACACCACCGACTGGTCGGGCACCCCTGTCGAGGCGCGCCGCTTCCACTGGGTCGCGGCTGAAGCGGCCGCTACCGCCCACGTGCTGGGGCGGGTCACGGGCGAGCCGCGCTACGCCGAGCTCGAGAACGAGTGGTGGGCCTGGATCCGGGCGAACCTGATCGACGCCGAGCACGGGTCCTGGCACCACGAGCTGGACACGGAGAACCGGCCGTCGGGCCGCACGTGGGTGGGCAAGCCCGACGTCTACCACGCAGCCCAGGCAGTGATCCTGCCCGAGCTGCCGCTCACCGGCTCGTTCGCAGCCTCGGCGCAGCGAGTGGGCCAGATCCTGGCCTGAGGCAGCGAGCGCGAACCGACCCGTTCACCGCTGGAGCACCGTCACCTCGGCCGCCTTCACGACGAACCAGAGCTGCTCGCCCGGGACCGCGCCGAGCTCGGTGACGGCAGCGGCCGTGAGGTCGGCAGCTATCTGTTCCGGGGCCGCCGGTCCGTCTGCACGCCGAGCGGCACCCTCACCGGCGCGCCCGCCGGCGCCGCCACCGGCGCGCCCACCGCCGAGCACGTCGCCGTGACCGCCGTGGCGGGGCCGCTCGGCGGTGGCCCACATCCGGAGCAGCGGGCCATGGGGTTCGATCCCGGTGAGCAGCACAGGGAAGGCGTTGCGCGGGCTGCCGCCCGGCGGGTCCCGGTGTACCGACACCGCGCGCGGCTCGAAGAGGGCGACGGCCTCGGCATCGGGGTCCAGCACGTCCTCCGTGGTCCCGTGGACCTCACCGAGCGCGGTAGCCAGGACGGCGCCTGACCCCTCGGCGGCTTCTGTCGCGCGTCCTGGACCGCCTCCGCCCGGGGGCGCGACAACCGTGCCCACCAGGAGGTTCACGCCGGCGAAGCGCCCACCGAAGGTCGAGCGCGGCCGGGTGAGCACCTCTCTGGCGGGACCGTCCTCGACCACGTGGCCCTCCTCGAGCACGATGACCCGGTCGGCGAGCTGGGCGACGTCCAGAAGGTCGTGCGTGACGAGCAGGGTGCTGCGGGGTGAGGTCCGGTGCGCCGCCTGCAGCAGCAGCCGGGCATGCTGGGCCGCACCGACGTCGAGCGCTGAGAACGGTTCGTCCACCAGCAGCACATCAGGGTCGGTGGCCAGCGCGCGAGCGATCGCGACGCGCTGGGCCTGGCCGCCGGAGAGCTCGTGGGGGCGTCGTCCGGCGAGGTGCGCCGCTCCGACGTCGGACAGGAGGGACTGAGCGAGCGTGCGGGCTTCGGCCCGGGGCATCCCGCGGGAGACGGGCCCGAAGGCCACGTTGTCGGCGACGGACAGGTGCCGTAACAACAGCGGGCGCTGCCCGAGCCAGCCGACGTGCCGGTCACGCGGCGGGGTGGCGGGCGCGCCGGGACCCGCGAGGACTCGGTCCCCGATGGTGACCGTGACGTCCCCGCGGTGTCCGCCGAGGCCTGCGACCGCCTGGAGCAGCGTCGACTTGCCCGCGCCGTTCGGGCCGAGGACGGCGACCACCTCGCCCGGCGCCACGTCGAAGGAGACGTCGACGCCACGTTCCGGTACCCGGACGTGGACACGCACAGCGGCGGGCGGCCGGCGCACGCCAGAGCGCACACCCGACCGCACGCCCGGCCGAGCAGCCTCCGACGGCCACGCCTCCGGTTCCGCCGCGACGTTCGACGAGAACCGGCCGTGCGCGGGCGTCGGTCCATCGGCCACCGCCGCGCCAGGTGCGCCCTGTTCCGGGATCTGGCGGAACCACGGACCGTACGCGGCGACGATGATCGCCAGCGCGACGACCACCAGTACTAGGGAGAGCGCGACGGCGGCGTCGGGATCCGACGAGCGCTGCAGGTAGATCTCGAGGGGCAGGGTCTGGGTGACACCCTGGAGCGCACCCGCGAACGTGATGGTCGCGCCGAACTCGCCGAGCGCCCGCGCGAACGCCAGGACTGTTCCCGAGACCAGCGCCGGCGCGAGCGCGGGCAGCGTCACCCGCAGCAGGATCCGGGTCGGCAGGGCGCCGAGCGTCGCGGCGACGTCCTCGTGCGCGGTGTCGTGGGACCGCAGGGCACCGTCCAGCGTCAGGACCAGGAACGGCAGGGCCACGAAGGCCTGCGCGAGCACCACGGCCGCCGTCGTGAAGGGGACGCGCATCCCGAGCACCTCGAGCACGCCGCCCAGCAGGCCGCTGCGCCCGAGCAGGGTGAGCAGCGCGAGGCCGCCCACCACGGGCGGCAGCACGAGGGGTAGCAGGAGGAGCGCGCGCACGACCCGGCGTCCGGGGAAGGAGGCGCGGGCCAGCAGCAGCGCGAGCGGGACGCCGAGCACCACGCACAGGACGGTCGCGACGACCGAGGTGCGCAGCGACAGCCAGAGCGCGTCGCGGGCGCCGGGAGCGGTCAGGAGCGGCCAGAGCGAGCCGACGTCGACCCGGGTCAGCAGCGACGCGACCGGCAGCACCACCAGCAGCGCGCCGAGCGTGGCCGGCAGGACCACCCACCGCGGCAGCCCGTTCACGGCGTACCGAATCCCGCCTCCGACAGCGCCGACCGGCCCTCCTCGCCGGTGACGAGGGCTACCCACTCGGCGGCCAGGTCAGGGGCGGGCGGATCGGCCAGCACCGCCAGGGGGTACCGGTTGACGACGTCGGCGGCCTCGGGGGTGGGGACGGTCTCGACGTCGTCCGGTTCCGTGGCGGCGTCGGTGACGTAGACGAGGCCGGCGTCGGCCTCGCCGAGCGCGACCTTGGCCAGCACGTCCGTGACGCTCGGCTCCGCGCTCACCGTGTGCGGCGTGACGCCGGCGCCGTCGGCCACGGCGGCGGCGGCGCGTCCGCACGGGACCTCTGGCGCGCAGAGCACGACGTCGACGTCGCGACTTTCGAGGTCAGCGAGGCCCTCGACACCGGCAGGGTTATCGGTGGGCACCACTATCGTGAGCACGTTCGTGGCGAAGACGGTCGGGGTGGCGACCAGCCCGGCGTCGGAAAGGCGGGCCATGGTGGTCTCGTCCGCGGTGGCGACGACGTCGGCGGGGGCGCCCGCCTCGACCTGGTCGGCGAGACCGGACGACCCGCCGAACGACAGCGTGACGTCCACGCCGGGGTGCGCTTCCTCGAACGTGGCCTCGAGCGCGGCGAACGGCTCGCGCAGCGAGGCGGCGGCCAGCACGGTCAGCGTCTCGCCGTCGGACGTCGGGGCGCATCCCGTCAGGGACAGGCCGGCGGTCAGCGCCGCGGCCACGCCCGGTGCGAGCGCCCGGCGGGGCGCGCCCGTTGGCAGCTTCGCGAGTCTCGACACGGTGCCGAGGCTATCCCGGCACGCCGTGCGCGACGTACAGGGGAGAATGGGGGCATGAGGATCTCCGCACGAGCCGACTACGCCGTCCGGGCAGCCGCCGAGCTGGCGGCCGCCGACCACGACGGGCCTGTCCGCGCCGAGACCCTGGCCCGCGCGCAGGATATTCCGCACCGCTTCCTGGAGGGGATCCTGAGCGATCTGCGGCGCGACGGGCTCGTCACGAGCCACCGGGGCGCGGGCGGCGGCTACCGGCTGGCGCGCGCGGCCGACTCGATCACCATCGCCGACGTCGTGCGCGCCGTCGACGGCCCGCTGGTCTTCGTCCGCGGCAACCGTCCGTCGGACCTGGAGTTCCAGGGCCCGGCCGCCCCCCTGCTCCACGTGTGGGTCGCGCTGCGTGCCAACGTCCGCGCCGTGCTGGAGGCGGTCTCGCTCGCCGACCTGGTGTCGGGCACCTTGCCCGACGACGTCCGCGCCCTGACCCAGGGCGACTCGGCCTGGGCCAACCCCTAAGCGCCCCTGCCGGTTCCGCACGATCCATGGTCCACCCGGCTGCTGTCCGCATGGCCACTTATCCGATGCATGAAATGCCTGTTGTATCCGACCGGGTTAGGTGGTTACTCTGACTCCGGCCGTCCCGCTGCGGCCCGTGCCGTATCCCGTGGACGTGGAAGGTCGAAGACCATGAGAACCCTGATCCTGCTGGCGCTCGTCGGTCTCGGCGCCCAGCTGGTGGACGGCAGCCTGGGCATGGCCTACGGCGTCACCTCGACGACGCTGCTGCTGGCGATCGGCACGAACCCCGCTGCGGCGTCGGCCACGGTGCACCTCGCCGAGATCGGCACCACGCTCGCGTCCGGCGCCTCGCACTGGCGCTTCGGCAACGTGGACTGGAGGGTGGTGGCCCGCATCGGCATCCCCGGTGCGATCGGTGCGTTCGCCGGTGCCACGTTCCTGTCGTCGCTCTCGACCGAGATCGCTGGCCCGGTCATGTCGGTGATCCTGCTGGGGCTGGGTCTCTACGTGCTGCTCCGCTTCACGGTGCAGGGTCTGCCCGCGCGCTCCGACAAGCCGCTGCGCCGGCGTTTCCTCACGCCGCTCGGCCTCGTCGCCGGCTTCATGGACGCCACCGGCGGTGGCGGCTGGGGCCCGGTTGGTACGCCCGCGATCCTCGCGAGCGGCCGGATGGAGCCGCGCAAGGTGATCGGCTCGATCGACACCAGCGAGTTCTTCGTCGCGATCGCGGCGAGCGTGGGCTTCTTCGTGGGCCTCAGCGGTGCGGGCATCGACGTCACCTGGGTGCTCGCCCTCCTCATCGGCGGCCTGATAGCGGCGCCCATCGCCGCCTGGCTGGTCCGCCTCGTCCCGCCGCGTGTCCTCGGCTCCGCCGTGGGCGGCGTGATCGTCCTCACCAACTCGCGCACGCTCCTGGGCAGCGACTGGATCGCCGCGACCGACGGCGTGCAGATCGCCGTCTACGTCGTGCTCTGGGTCGGCTGGGCTGCCGCCGTCGCCTGGTCGGTGCGCGCGTACCGCCTGGACAAGGCCGTCGAGGCAGCGCGGTCCCAGGAGCCGGAGGCAGATAGCGTGTCGGTATGACGTCCGACCGGGTAGCGGTGATCACCGTCTCCGACCGTTGCGCACGCGGCGAGGCCGAGGACCGGTCCGGCCCGACGGCGGTGGCGCTGCTCCGGGAGGCGGGACTCACGGACGTGCGCAACCACCTCGTTCCCGACGGCGTCGAGTCGGTCCGGGACGCGGTACGGACCGCGCTCGACGACGGAGCCCGGCTGGTGATCACCACCGGCGGCACGGGCATCGCGCCGCGCGATCTCACGCCCGAGGGCACGCGCGCTGTGCTCGACCACGAGATCCCCGGGATCGCCGAGGTCGTCCGCCAGCAGGGCATCGCGGCAGGCGTGCCGACGGCCGCGCTCTCCCGCGGGCTGGCGGGCCTGGCCAGCACGGCGGACGGGGCACGAGCGCTCGTCGTCAACCTGCCCGGGTCGTCCGGCGGCGTGCGGGACGGGCTCGAGGTGGTGCTCACGCTCTGGCCGCACGTCCGCTCCCAGCTCGTCGGCGGCGACCACTGACCGGGGTCAGCCGCCGGCGAACGGGGGGAGGACGTCGACCGTGGCGTCGTCCGGGACCAGCGCATCGTCCGACGTCGCCCTAGCACCCGCGACCAGGAGCGAGCACCTCGGCAGCACCTCGCCCAGGCCCGGACGGGCCTCGGCGAGGGCACCGCGGAGGGCAGCGACCGACGTCGGCCCGACCAGCTGTTCGGTGGTGACCCCGGCAGCCTCACGAGCGCCGGCGAAGTAGCGGACGGTGATCATTCCGCGCGCACCCAGTCGCCCGACTTGCCGCCCGTCTTGCGCTCGAGGCGCACGTCCGCCAGGGAGACGGACTTGTCCAGGCCCTTGACCATGTCGACCACGGCGAGGCCCGCCACCGCGACGGCGGTGAGCGCCTCCATCTCCACACCCGTGCGGTCGGCGGTGCGGACCGTCGCCGAGATCACGACGCCGTCGTCGGTCACCTCGAGGTCCACCGCCGCGCCGTGCACGCCGATCACGTGCGCCAGCGGCAGCAGTTCCGGCGTCCGCTTGGCTGCCGCGATGCCCGCGATGCGGGCCACCGCCAGCACGTCCCCCTTGGGGACGGCGCCGTCACGCAGGGCCTGGACGACGGCGGGAGCACAGCGGACGGTGCCCGACGCCGTCGCGGAGCGGATCGTCGGCTGCTTGGCGGTGACGTCGACCATGCGGGCCTGGCCCCGGTCGTCAAGATGCGTGAAGCTCACGGGACCAGGGTGCCACGGCGGCGGACCGCCCGGAACGCCGCTGCGAGTGAAGCGGCTCCGGTGCACCGTGGAACCGTGCGGTCGAGACCAGGCTGCCGGACCTCCGCGAGAGGACGACCCATGAACAGCGACGCCTGGACCCGACGCCCCGGCGAGGCCCCGTGATGAGGGCCGTCGTCACCGGCGGTGCCGGATTCGTGGGCAGCAGGGTGTGCGAGGCGCTCGTCGACTCCGGTGCCGAGGTGGTGTGCCTCGACAACCTCCTCACCGGGTCGCTCGGCAACGTGGCGGGCCTCCGTGGCCACCCGGCGTTCCGGTTCGAGCACTGCGACGTCGCAGAGGGCTTCACCTCCCGCGCGGTCCGGGCAGCGCTCCGCCCCGGCGTCGACCTGGTGCTGCACCTGGCCTCGCCGGCCTCGCCGGTCGACTACCTCGAACATCCGATCGAGACGCTCGACGCCGGGTCGCGCGGCACCCGGGCCGCGCTCGAGCTGGCCGACGAGCACGGTGCGCGCCTCGTCCTCGCCTCCACCTCGGAGGTGTACGGCGATCCACAGGTCCATCCACAGACCGAGGCGTACTGGGGCAACGTGAGCAGCGTCGGCCCCCGGAGCGTCTACGACGAGTCCAAGCGGTTCGGCGAGGCACTCGCCGCGGGATATCGGCGCGCCCTCGGGACCGACACCGGCATCGTCCGGATCTTCAACACCTACGGCCCCCGGATGCGGGCCCGCGACGGGCGTGTGGTACCCACGTTCGTGCGCCAGGCGCTCGCGGGAGAACCGCTCACGATCGCGGGCGACGGCAGCCAGACGCGCTCGCTCTGCTACGTCGAGGACCTGGTGGCGGGCCTGCTGGCCTTCGCGCACAGCGGCCACGCCGGGCCGATGAACCTGGGCAACCCGCACGAGCTGACCGTCGCCCGGATCGCGGAGGACGTGATCCGGGCGACGGGTTCGGCGTCGCCGGTCGAGCACGTCGAGCGGCCCCTCGACGACCCGGGCAAGCGCTGCCCCGACATCACCCTGGCGCGTACCGAGCTGGGCTGGGAACCCCAGGTCGCCTGGCTGGACGGTCTGGCAAGGACGGTGTCGTGGTTCCGCTCACGGTCGCAGGGAGCTGCGTGAGCGCGGACTCGCACGCGGCGACCACCTCGTCCACCGGCACCTGGGCGAGTGCCGGGTCCAGGCGGTCCGCGTTCGGGTCCCGCGGCGGAGCGTCTCGCTCGCCGTGCCAGACGACGGCGTGCCGGGGCAGGTCGATGGTCGGCCCCCACAGCGCCGGCGGCGTCGGCCCGAACAGCGTGACGGACGGCGTGCCGTAGGCCGTGGCGAGGTGGGCGACGCCCGTGTCCCCGCTGACCAGCAGCCGGGCCGTGGACACCAGGTCGGCCAGTGCGGGCAGACCGAGCTCGCCGGCGGTGCTGCGCACCGCGTCACCCCGCGCGGCCTCCTGCCGGACACGGGCGCAGAGGCCTCGTTCGGCCTCCGACCCGGTCAGGACGACGCGGTGCCCCTGTGCGGTGAGCGCCGCGACGACCTGAGCCCACCGCGAGGCGGGCCAGCGGCGGGCCTCGGCGGCGGCTCCGGGATGGACTACCACCTCCGACTGCCCGCCCACCTGGCTTCTCCCGCCCAGCGGGTCTGTGGGCCCGAGCCGCAGGTCCTCCGGGCCGCAGTGGCCACCCATGCTCTGCACCAGCCGGCACCAGCGGAGCACCTCGTGCTCGCTCTCGTCCCAGTCGGGGCCGAGATGGCCGGCCGCCGTGCTGGCGAAGGCGACCAGGGCGTCCGGCCGCGTGGCCTGCAGCACCCGGTGGCTCTCCGGGCCGCGGCCGTGCAGGTTCACCGCCAGGCACCCCGGCGCGTCCTGCGCACCGCCGGGACCGGCCCACGGCCACGGGAGCTGCGACAGCCCGCGCGCAGGCAGCACGGCGTCCACCACCCCGTGGTCGGTCAGCCACTGGCCGATGGGCTGGGGTGCCGCGAGCACCACCCGGTGTCCCGGCCAGGCCCGCCGCACCCCACGGAGCGCCGCCACGCCGGTCAGGGCGTCCCCGAGGCCCAGCGCACGGAGCACGAGCACGGTCATGGCAGCCTCCCGAAGGGCCGCCCGGTCACGGCCATGACGCCTCGCCCGACGCCATGACGAGCATCTCCCGGATCTCGCTCCCCGGCGGCTGCGTCAGCGCGGTCACCACGGCGGCGGCCGTCGCGGCAGGGTCGTTGAGGTCGGCGTCGGGGCCCGGCTTGTACTGCTCGGTACGGCCGTCGAAGAACGGCGTCCGCATCCCCCCGGGAATCAGGCACGTGACGCCTACCCGGCCCGCGTACTCGGCCGCGAGGGCCTGGGTGAACCCGCGGATGCCCCACTTCGACGCGCAGTACGCCGTCGCGTCGCCGGCACCGCGCAGCGCGAGCGTCGAGGCCACGGTGACCACCGTGCCGTGGCGTTCCTCCAGGTACGGCAGAGCTGCCCGGACCATCGACACCGTGCCGAACAGGTTGACGCGCACCACGCGCTCCCAGTGCTCCGGGTCGATGTCGAGCAGCGGCCCGCACGCGTCGATCCCGGCGGCGGTCACCACCGCATCGGGTGGGCCCACCTGGTCCACCAGCGAGCTGACGGCGGCCTGCGCGGCGTTCGGGTCCCCGAGGTCCGCGCTGGCGAAGGGCACGTCGGCGGTCGGTTCGGCCAGGTCGACGACGGCGGGCGTGCCGCCGACGGCGGCCAGCACGTCGACGAGCGCAGCGCCGAGACCTGACGCACCACCGGTGACGAACACCGTGCCGACCGATCTCGGTGCGAGCGGGGAGCTCGCGGGAGCGGGGACGGCGGTCGGAGTGCCGGTAGTGGTGGTGGCTGCGGTCATGATGACCTCCTCATGGTCGGTGGGATCGAGGCGGGAACGGGTTCGGACGCTCGGACCTGGCCGAAGAGCCCGGTGGTCGAGCGGCCCGGGAGATAGGGCAGGGTCACGACGCGCCCGCCGTAGGACCGGACGACCGTCGCCTCCGGCAGGTCCGACGCGGTGTAGTCGCCGCCCTTGGCCCAGATGTCGGGCCGGAGCGCCGCGACGGCGTCCGACGGCTCGTCGGCGTCGAGCACGACTGCCGCGTCGACGCTACCGAGGCTCTCCAGGACGCGGAGCCGGTCGGCCAGGGGCACCACCGGGCGTTCGGGCCCCTTGAGGCGGCGCACCGAACGGTCGGAGTTCACCAGCACCACGAGGTGCTCGCCCAGCTGCCGTGCGGCGTCGAGCATGGTGACGTGGCCGGCGTGCAGCAGGTCGAAGCAGCCGCTCGTCGCGACGAGCACCCCGCCCGCCGCCCGCAGCCGGGCACCGAGCTCCGCCAGGGACTCGGGACCGCTCCGCTCGGCGGGCTGCCCAGCGGCCTCGCGGCCCCGGCGGAAACCGTCGGCGCCACCCGCGGCCACCCAGGCGCTCGCGGCGACCACGCCCTCCCGGACGGCGGTGGCGGCACCGTCTCCGCGGGCCAGCCGGTCCACCACCGTCGCGGCGAACCGGTCACCGGCGCCGCACGGGTCGGGACCGTGCGCGGCCTGCGCGGGCAGGTGCCGGACGACGCCAGGGCCGTCGCCGGTGCGCTCGGCGTCGTCCCGCCGGGAGGCGACGAACGCGCCCCGGTCCCCGGCCGTGACACTCACGGCGTGTGCGTCCCAGGCCCGGCGCAGCACGTCGGCCACCGCGGGCACCTCGGTGTCGGCCGCGGCAGGCGCCTGGGGGAGCCGGCGCGCCGCCCGTTCGGCCTCCGCCACGTTCGGCGTCACCAGCGCCGCGCCGGGGACCGGCTCCCCGCCACGCGGGTGCGGGTCCCAGACGAGCGGCACGCGCTCCGCCGACTCGGCGAGCAGCTCCCGCAGGAGTGGGTCTCGGGTCACCCCGCCGCCGTAGTCGGCGACGAGCAGCGCGTCGCAACCGGCGACGGCGTCGCGCACGCGCCGCACCGCCGCCGCGTCGACGCCGACCGGGGTGCCCGGCCCGCCGTCGTCCACCCGGACCAGGCCCTGGCCGGTGCTCCGGACGCGCGTCTTGCGGCGCGTCGGGCCGTCATGGCCCAGCGGGACGAGCGTCAGGTCCGCGAGCTGACGACGTAGCTCCTGGCCGGCCGCGTCGTCGGCGACGGGGGCGACAAGGACGACGTCGGCCTGCTGCGCGCACAGCAGGGCGGCGAGCCCCGCGCCACCGGGGCTCTGCCGCACCTCTGCCACGTCGACGACGGGCACCGGCGCGTCCGGCGCGAGCCGTGTGACCGAGCCGTCGACGTCCCGGTCGAGCAGGAGGTCCCCGACGACGGCGATGCGTGGTCGGGCCGAGCCGGCGCCGGCGCCGGCGCCGGGAGCCGAGCCGGCCAGCTTGCGCGAGATGTCGCCGACGGCGGAGCCGTTCCCGCTCATGTGCGCGCCCCCGCCTTCTGTGCCCCGGCCTTTTCTGCTCCCGCTTTCCGCGCGCCTGCTCGGCGGACACGCGTGCGGTCGGCGATCCTGGTGTCGAGCACCGCGCACAGCGTGTGCGCGACGACGAGGTGGACCTCCTGCACCGCCGACGTCGACTCCGAGGGGACGGTGAGCGCGTCGTCGCACAGCGCCGCGAGGGGGTTGGGCGCCTGCCCCGTGAGGGCCCAGGTGGTGAGCCCGAGCTCGTGGGCACGCCGCGCCGCGACGAGCACGTTGGCGCTCGACCCGGACGTCGACAGACACAGCAGGACGTCGCCGGGCCTGCCGTGCGCGGCGACCTGCCGGGCGAACATCTCGTCCTGGCCGTAGTCGTTGACGATCGCGCTGAGGCTGGAGGTCTCGGCGTGCAGGGCGATCGCCGCGAGCGGCACGCGCTCGCCCTCGAACCGGCCGACCAGCTCGGCGGTCAGGTGCTGGGCCTCGGCGGCACTGCCGCCATTGCCGGCCACCAGCAGGCGTTGACCGGCGAGCAGCCGGTCGGCGAGGTCCTGTCCCCAGGCCTCGATCCGGCCGAGGCTGGCGGTGACGTGGTCGAGGCCGATCGTCAGGTCGGCGCGGTGCTGGCGCAGCCAGCTCCGGCCGCTGGAGCTGTCGGGCTGGAGGGCGGACGGGCGGACGGGCTCGGAACTCATCGGGTACCTCCTGCGGAGACCAGCGGAGCGTCCGTCACGGGCCACTGCGGCAGGGGCCCGCGAGCGGACGAGGAACTGACGACCTCGGCGTAGGCCTCGGCCGTCTGCCGGGCCACTGCGGCCCAGCCGTACTGGCGCTCGGCGCGCACCCGGGCGGCGGCACCGAGGCGGAGGCGGAAGCGGCGGTCCGACAACCGCAGCAGCGCGTCGGCGACGGCGGCGGGGTCACGCGGCGGGACGAGCAGGCCGGTGCGGTCGTGCACCACCGTGTCGAGCATGCCGCCGACCGCCGAGGCGAGCACCGGCAGCCCGCACGCCGCGGCCTCCAGCGGCACTATCCCGAACGGCTCGTACCAGGGAGTGCAGGCCACCACGTCGACGCTGCGGAGGAGCTCCGGGACGTCCTCGTGCGACACCGCACCGAGGAACCGGACCTGGTCGGCGACGCCCAGCTGCTCGGCCTCGGCGCGCAGGCGGCGTACCTCCGGATCCCGGTCGAGCTCGCGCAGCGGCGGCCCGCCGGCGACCAGCAGCTCCACCGCGGGAACGTGGTCGCCCAGCCGGGCGAGGGCCTGGACGATCGTCGCGACACCCTTGCGCTCCACGAGCCGGCCCAGCGAGAGCAGGCGCACGGGCCGGGCCTCGTCCGCCTGCCGTGCCCGGGCCGTGCCCGGCGTGAACACACCGAGGTCGACGCCGCAGGGCACCACGCGGACCCGGTCGTCCGACGCGCCCAGCCGGCGCAGCTCACGCACCTCGTCCTGACAGGTGGCGATCACCAGGTCCACGTCCGCGCACAGGGTCTTCTCCAGCGGTATCCGTGCGGTGGGGCTGGTGTCGGCGGCGCCCTGGTACCGGCGCTTGACCGAACCGAGCGCGTGGAAGGTCTGGACCACCGGGACGGCGGGCACGTGACCGTTGTCCGACCGGCGGGTGGCCCGCAGCGCCGCCAGACCCGACATCCAGAAGTGGGCGTGCAGCACGTCCGGCCGCGCCTCGGGTTCGGTGAAGCGCGCCGCGAGGTCGTCGCCGAACTGGTGCATCCAGCGCAGGAGCTCGTCCTTGGGCAGGCGTTCGGGCGGGCCGGCGTCCACGTGCACCACGTCGACCCCGTCCGTCAGCGGCACCCGTTCCGGCAGCGCTGGATCGTCCCGCCGCGTGTACACGTCGACGGTGTGGCCGTCCGCCGCGAGGCGCCGGGCCAGCGCCGCGACGTGGACGTTCTGCCCACCGGCGTCAGCCTCCCCGAGTGTGGCGAGCGGGCTGGCGTGCTCAGAGATCATGCCGATCTTCACGGGACACCTCCTGTGTCAGCAGCGTGGTCCAGCGGTTGAGGAACACGTCGAGGGAGTAGTGGTTCAGGACGTGCTCGCGGGCGGCCTTGCCGTACGTGGCGGCCTCTGCCGGGTCGGCGAGCCACCGGCGGGCGACCGCCGCGAGCTCGTCGGGGTCGGCGCTGAGCACCCCGGCCTCTGGCGGGACCGCGGCGTAGGCGGCCGTGACGGGCAGCGCGAGGACCGGCAGGCCCAGCGCCATGGCCTCCAGCAGGGCGAGCCCGAGACTCGTCCACCGGTACGGGTGCAGGTAGGCGCGGGCGCCCGCGAGTCGGGAGTGCAGCTCCGGCTGCGGCAGGTCGTACAGGCGCCCCGCGGTCCCCGCCGCCGTCGGGCCCAGGGGGGAGAGGTGCTCCGCCAGGAGGTCCGTTCCCATGCCGTACACCTCGGCGGGGACCTCGTGCGCCACGTGCAGCAGCACGTCGGTCCCGGCGGCCCGCCAGCGGCGCACCGGCTCGTTCACGACCGCGGCGACCCGCTCCCGCTCGCCCGTGTAGCGGTGCCCCGGGTCAGGGACGCCGTGCTCGATCACGGCGGTGCGGGCCGGGCCGGTGTCCCACATGAGGGCGTTGAACTGGGTGACGTGCACGATCGGGACCCGCCCGTCGGCGACGACGCCGACGTCGGCCAGGGGGTGCCGGGTGGCGGCGGCGGGACCGCCGGGAGCGTCGTGCTCCAGGTAGACGGCGGGCACGTCGTACCCGGCGCGGCGGCCGGTCCACTCGTGCAGGAGCGCTGCCTCGTGCGGCCGCTGGAGCAGCACGGCGTCCACGCCCTCCGTGTCGAGCACGCGCCGCAGCTCTCCCGGGCCCAGCTCCCGTACCGAGTCCGGCCAGTCCCACGTCCGGGCGCGCCCCCGACCGTCGGCCGGCCGGCCGGGCAGCACCGGGACCAGGTACTCGTGCTCGCCCTGGACGAAGGCTGTGGTCCACGACCCGTGGACGTGCCACAACAGGATCCTCATGACGGCCACCCTTCGACGCGGGGCCGCCCGGCGACGGTCGGCGCACGGGGCGGCAGGTGCGTGAGCCGCTCGACGGCGTCGGACACCTGGTCCGGCGTGACCGACGCGAGGCACGGGTGTCCCGGCACGGGACACGTGCGGGCCCGGGTGCCGCGGCACACCGCGCCCTGGTCGCCCAGCACCAGCCGGGGTACCCCGTAGGGCACCCACCGGTCCGCGGGGACGACCGGGGCGAACAGGCTGACGACCGGCGTACCGACGGCCGCGGCCAGGTGAGCCGGGCCGGTGTTGCCGACCACCACGCACGCCGCCGACTCGAGGACGGCGGCGAGCTCGGCCAGGCCGGTCCGTCCGCCCAGGTCGGTGGCGTGGCCACCGGCCACGTAGGCGGTCAGGTCCCGTTCCGCGGCGGAGCCGGTCACGAGCACGTCCCAGCCGTCGCGCGCCAGCCGCGCGGCCATGGCCCGAGCGTCCTCGGGCAGTGGCGCCCGGGCGGGCACGGAGGCCCCCGGGTGGACGACGACGGCGCGCTGTCGCCAGGCGCCCCCCGCCCCCAGCGTGTGTTCGGCGCGCGCCGGCACGGCGGGCAGCGGGCGCCGGACGGCGAGCAGCCCGTCGTCGCCCGCCGGCAGCCGGGCACCCGCCTGGTCGGCGAGGTCGAGGGCTGCCTCCACCTCGTGCAGGCCCGGAGGGCGGCGATGGCGCACGTCGAGCAGCGACCCGGGGTAGTCCTCGCTCACCCCGACGAGGTGGCGTATGCCTGCCAGGCGGGCCAGCAGCGCCATGGGAAGCGGTGACTGATGGAACGACGTGAAGACGACCGCGAGCTGATAGCGGCGGGCGATCAGCCCGGCCACGAGGTCGAGAACGGCCTCGGCGGAGACCCGGGGCGGCTCCGCCCCGGACCACGGCGCGTCGAACCGCAGGACCTCCGTCACGCCGGGCAACAGCTCCGCCGCCTGCAGGCCCTCGCCGGAGACCAGCAGGTCCACCTGGTCGTAGGTCGCGGCCAGCGCGCGCACGGCGGGGCCGGTCAGGAGCACGTCCCCGTCGCTGTCGAGCCGGACCGCGAGAACACGGACACGGTGCTTTGTGGGGGTCATAGCAGTGTCACCACCTCATCGAGAGTGGCGGCCACCACGGGGGCCGCGGACAGCTCCTCGCGTCTGGTCACCTCGGTCGGCACCAGGACGCTTCGCGCACCGGACGCCACGGCGGCGCCCACGTCCGAGCCGATGTCGCCGACGACCGCGCACTCGGCCGGGAGCATGCGGAGCTCCTCCGCGGCCCGCAGCACCAGACCCGGCTCGGGCTTGCGGCACGCGCACTCGTCCTCCGGCCGGTGCGGGCAGCGCTGCCAGGTGTCGAACGGGCCCAGCAGCCGGCGGACCCGCTCGTCCACGGCGTCCACCTGTGCGCTGGTCAGCAGGCCCCTGCCGATGGCGGACTGGTTGGAGACGACCCCGACCCGCAGGCCGTCGGCCCGCAGCCCGTCCAGGAGCCGCCGGGCGCCGGGCATCGGTTCGACCGCGCTCGGATCCCCGTTGTAGGGCACGTCGTGGACGAGCGTGCCGTCCCGGTCGAACAGGACGGCACGGATCGGCGGGGGCCAGGCCGGCACGTTCCCGCCGAGTGCCCGTCGCCACCTCCAGGTACCCAGCAGCCGCCGGCCTACGGCTGCGAAGGGGATGAGCACGCTGGTCAGGGCCATGCGGCACAGCTCGGGGCCGTAGCCGCCGTCGCCGGGACGGGGACCGGGAGCGAGCCGCTTCGCCGCGAACGCCGCGGTGAGGCCGGCCCAGGCCGAGCCGGCGAGGGCGGCGCTCGCACGCGCCGCGCGCGCGTTCGGTCCGGTCGGTCGGGCAGCGGCCAGGCAGGACCCGAGCGCCGTCAGCCCCGCCGCGACCGTCGCCACGTGCCAGGGCAGCCTGCCCTGGCCGGCTCCGGTGAGCCTGCGCCAGTCGCGGCCGTGGAGCGTGCGCAGCAGCGCGTCGTCCGCGTTGCCGGCCTGGGCGCGCACGCTCGCCAGGGTCCCGGCGGTCCGGACGGGGTGCTCGACGAACCGGACACCGTGCTCGAGGTCCCAGCCCGCCCTGCGCACGCGCAGGGCCAGGTCCGCGTCCTCGCGGTACGCCCGAGGGAAGCGCTCGTCGAAGCCGTGCACCGCCAGCAGCGCGGACCGGCGGTAGGCCATGTCGGCAGTCGCCCACACGGCGGTCTCCAGGCCGGCGGTGTTGCGCTCGAGGTCTGTGGGGGGCCGGTGCCTCGGCAGCGGTACCACGATCCTGCCCTGCACACCGGCGACGTCGGGCCCGGCCAGTGCCAGGTCCTGCTCCAGTGCGGCGGCCCAGCGTTCGGGCACCAGCACGTCGTCGTCCAGGAAGGCGACCCAGTCCGTCCGCACGCTGCGCCAGCCCACGTTGCGGGCGGCGGCCGGGCCGCGCCCGCCCGTCCTGAGCACACGCACCCCCTGGACCGGGTCGGGCCCGAGGTCGAGGGCAGGGTTCTGCCCGCGGCCCGAGCCCGGGAACGGACGGTCGTCGACCACGACGACCTCGGGCGCTCGCGGGCCACCGGCCCAGGCGGTGCGCAGCGAGTCGAGCAGCGCGGGCAGCTCCGGGCGACCGACGGTCGGGACCACTATCGAGCAGGACGGGGTCACGGGGCACCTCCCGGCGTCCGCTCGGCCGCGAACAGGTCCGCTCGCCGGACCAGGTGCGGCCCGAGCACCAGGAGGTCGACGGGCGCCGAGCCGAAGAGCTCGAGCGCGTCACGGGGGCTGTCCACCATGGGTCGGCCCGCGGTGTTGAGGCTGGTGTTGACGACTACCGGCAGCCCGGTCCGGGCGCGGAACGCCCGGAGCATCGCCTGGAGCCGTGGTTGCGTGTCGTCCACCGTCTGGATGCGGGCGGTACCGTCCACGTGGACGGTCGCCGGGATCCGGTCGCGCCAGGCGGCGGCGACGTCGTGGACGAACAGCATGTACGGGCTGGGGATCGGGCCGCCCGAGAAGATCTCCGGGGCGTCCTCGAGGAGCACCATCGGCGCGACCGGCCGGAACTGCTCACGGCCCTTGACCACGTTGAGGCGCTCGGTGTTGGCGCGCGCACCGGGGTGCGCCAGCAGCGAGCGCTGCCCCAGCGCGCGTGGCCCGAACTCGGAGCGGCCGTCGAACCAGGCCACCATCCCGTCGTCGGCCAGCACGTCGGCCACCTGTGCGGGCAGGTCGGCGGGCGTCGTGAACGGTACGCGCGCCGTCCGCAGCGCCTCGGCCAGCTCGTCGTCCGGCCAGGAGCGGCCAAGGGCGGCCGAGGGCATGGGCGCGGTCCGTACCCCGGCTTCCGCCGTGAGCTGCAGGGCCGCGCCGAGGGCGGTTCCCGAGTCGCCGGCGGCCGGCTGGACCCAGACGTGCTCGAAGGGGGTCTCGCGCCACAGCCGCGAGTTGGCCACGCAGTTCAGCGCGGTGCCGCCGGCCATGGTCAGTGCGGTGTCGCCGGTCTGCTCGTGCAGCGCCGTGGCGAGCTCGACGAGCAGCTCCTCCAGCCGCGCCTGGACCGACGCGGCGAGGTCCGCCTGGTCGGGGGGCAGGCCGCCCGCGCCGCTCGGTTCCTGGATGGCGCCCGGCGTGGCCGGCGCCGCCCACCGCGACCAGTCGGGCGCCTCGGCGACGAACCCGCCGTCCGGCGTGGTGCGCAGCAGCTCCCGCAGCTCCGGCAGGAACCGCGGGCTGCCGTACGACGCGAGCGCCATCACCTTGTACTCGTCGCTGGACCGCAGGAAGCCGAGGTGCTCGGTGAGGGACTCGTAGACGAGGCCGAGGGAGTGCGGCAGCTCCTGGCTCGCGAGCACCTCCAGCCGCCCGTCGGTGTACCGGCCCGCGAGGTAGGACGAGCGCTCGCCGCGGCCGTCGAGCGACATGACGCTGCACGTGCCGTACGGGGAGGCGAGCGCCGCCGATGCGGCGTGGGCGACCTCGTGGGGCACGAAGCGCACGGTGGCCGGGTCCAGCCCGGGGAGTGCCGTGGCGATGAACTGCGGGGCCCGTTCGGCGTACCGGCGCCGCAGCCAGTCCCACGGGTCGGGCAGTCCCATCTCGTCGGCGGGCTTGGCGAGCGCGGGGTCGAACGAGTACGCGACGGCGTCCAGGTCCTCGGGGGCCAGGCCGCCGACGTCGAGGCACCAGCGCATCGACTGCTCCGGCAGCTCCCAGGCCGCGAACGGGAGGGGACGCTTGCCGTGCTTGCGCCGGGTGAACCGTTCCTCCTCGGCTGCTGCGAGGACGTGACCGTCCACGACGAGGGCCGCGGACGGGTCATGAAAGAGGGCATTCACGCCGAGAACTCGCACAGTGACCTCCACGGATGGTCGTCACCGGGCTTCTTCCGGTCCTCCTACGTTCTCCGGCGGCAGGAGCACTCGCATCTCGAACCGCTGCTCGGCGCCCCAGCCGGCTCCCGCACGGTATTCGCGCTGGTCAGCGTCGTGCCAGGTCCTCCGTTGCCGGTCCTTCGAGCAGGGTGCCGTCCGCGGCGAAGCGCGAGCCGTGCACGGGGCAGTCCCAGGACTGCTCCTGGTCGTTCCACCGCACGACGCCGCCGAGGTGCGGGCAGATCCTGGACACGTGCACCGTTCCGGGCCGCCCTCCCGACGGGTGGGTCGCGGCACAGGCCCAGCCAGCGGTCTGCTCGCCGAAAGTGGCCGCGGTGCGGGCCGTCGGCCTCGCCGGACGAGCCCACGGCTCGAGCGTCGGGCCCCACTCCACCGGGTCGCCGAGCAGGCGGCCGGCGAGTGCCAGCCCGGCGGCGGCGGCGTTGGTGAGCCCCCACTTGGCGTAGCCCGTCGCGACGAGCATCCGGTCGTCGCCCGGTATCGCGGGGCCGACGAGCGGCAGGCCGGTGTCGCTGCTGTAGTCCTGGGCCGCCCACGCGTGCCGGGGCGCACCGACGGGGAGGTGGGTGCGGGTCCACTCGTCGAGCGTGGCGAGCCGGCGGTCGGGGTGCGCCTCCCTGCCGACGGTGTAGCCCTCGCCGCCCACCATGAGCAGGTCGCCGGCCGTGCGCAGCGAGCGCACGGGCGAACCCGCCGTGATCGACATGGTCTCGGCGAAGCCCGGCGGCAGGGCACCCGGGTCCGCCACGTCCCAGGTGGTGAGCAGGCTGCGGCCGGCCTCAAGCCGGAGGAACAGGCCGCCCAGGCGGCCGGGCGGGGTGCCGGTGGCCAGCACCACGCGGTCGGCCAGCACGGTGCCACGGTTGGTGCGGAGCGCGACGCCCGAGCTGAGCCGGCGCACCTGCCGGACCCGGACGCCGTCGTGCACCGGGACGCCGCGAGACCGCAGGCGGGCGCTGAGCGCCGAGAGCATGTGCAGCGGGTCGACCTGGCCCTGGCCCGGCAGCCGAACGGCGCCGTAGGACCGCACGGGATAGGGCGGGTCCTCCTCCCACTGCACGCCTGCGAGGCCCTGGCGCGCGCAGATCGCGAGCACGGCGTCGACGTCGGCCACCTGTTCCGGCGCGGTCGCCACGGTCAGGTCGTCGCGGTTGTCGACGGGCACGTCGAGGTCCTCGAGGGTGCGGCGCAGCCACCCGAGGCCCGCGAACCCCGCCGCGAGGTAGTCCCGCACGACGTCGTCCCCGTACCGCGCGACCTGCGCGAGGCGGGTGCCCTGCAGCACCGACAGCTTGCCGGTCGAGCGGGCGGTCGTGGTGCTTCGTGCGGGGCCCGCGTGGAGGACGGCGACGTTCGCTCCGCCGTCCGTGAGCAACTGGGCCGTCACCACGCCGGTGAGCCCGGCGCCCACCACCGCCACGTCGACACGCAGCGGGCCTGGGGCCAGGACGTCCGGCGTGCCTCCGCGTGCGGTGCCCGGCCCCGCCGTCAGGTCGTGGGGAGTCTCGCTCACGGTGCACCTCCGGTGCCTGTGGTCGGTCGCTGTGGGCCGTCTCAGGCTGGCACGAGGGCCTGGCACTCGCAGTGCGCAGGCACCGCGGGATGGCTCGTCAGGCTGTCGAACCCTGCGAACCGCTCTACAATCGATGGCGCGGAGTCATGAAGCGGCTCCCAGTCCACATCGGATCTGGGAGGTTGAGATGTCCTCTTTCAAACAGCCCGCGCTCAGTGTTGTGGACGGTGCCGGGGGCGATGTCGCGACACAGCCACCGAGCTTCTCGGCCGGCGACCTGGCACATGCCCTGGGCCTCGGTACCAACCTGCTGGTCGGCCGCTTTCGGGTCGACCTCTCGTCGGGCATCTGGTGGTGGTCCGACGAGATCTACACCATGCACGGGTGGAAGCGGCACGAGGTGGAACCAGGCCTCGAGGCGCTCAGCTCGCGCAAGCATCCGGACGACCGGAGCCGGGTGGTCCGCGCCGCCGCCGAGGCGCTCCGCCTCGGCCGCCCGTTCGCCTGCTCACACCGGATCGTGGACCGGAAGGGCCGGACGCGGTCGGTGGTCGTCATCGGTCAGGGCTTGCGGGGTGGTCCGAGCCACCCGCCGGAGCTGGTCGGATACGTCGTCGATGCCACGCCGGTCCAGAAGGAGGCCCTGGCCCGACGGTCCTCCGCAGTGGTGACCCGTGCCTTCGTGAGCCAGGCCGTGATCGAGCAGGCCAAGGGCGTGATCATGGCGGTCAGCGGGGTGACCGCCGAGACTGCCGACCAGCTGCTGCTCGAAGCCGCCACCCGGGCGGGGATCCCGCTACGCCTCGCGGCCGACCAGGTGATGACCGGGCTGCGGGCGGAGAGCGAGCAGGCCGGCGTCACGCAGGCGGCGCTGGACCGCGCACTCGACGGTGTCGAGCCAGTGGGCAGGCCGCGCGGGCACGACCCCCTGCTCACCCGGCGGCCACGCAAGGTGGCGCACTGAGCCGGGCTCCGGAGCTGGACCGGTCAGCGGGCCGAGCGGCGGGCGGCGAGCCGTAGGGCCGCCCTTGACGCGCCCTTCGTCGCCAGGCGCTTCGCGAACACCGCCGTGCCCGCCGCGACCGCCGCGAACACGGTCGCCTGGACCAGGTCCAGCTCTGGGTCGTCCGGCTTGTTGGGTGCGTCGTTGCCGGTCACGCCCTTCCACACCATGCTGACCGCCTTTTGCGCGACCCAGCCGGCCGCGAGCGTCAGGGCGAGCGTGCCGAGCTTCTCGGCGAGTGTCTGTTCCGTCTCAATCTGGGCCACATTCACACCGTAGCCCCCGATGGGCCAGTAGGCTGCCTGGGAAACGACAGGGGAGCGCCCGACAGCGCTGAGAGTGCGGACAACCGCAGACCCTTGAACCTGATCCGGATCACACCGGCGGAGGAAGTCGAGGCACGATGTTGCGTCTTTCCGGTGCCCACGGGGGCACCATCCAGGCTGGACCCGTCGCGGGGGCGCTCTCCGTGGCGCTCCTGCTCGCCGGCTGCGGCGCCGGCTCCGCCGGTTCCGGCAGTTCCGGCGGTTCCGGCGGTTCCGGCGGGGGCGACCCGTCGGCGTCGGACACCGTGACCCTCGTGACCCACGACTCGTGGGCCCTCGACGAGAAGCTGGTCGACCAGTTCGAGCAGGAGTCCGGCCTGACCCTCGAGGTCAGCGCGGTGGGTGACGCCGGGACGCTGGTGAACCAGCTGGTGCTCACCAAGGACGCGCCGCTCGGCGACGCGGTGTTCGGCATCGACAACTCGTTCGCCTCCCGTGCGCTGGAGGAGGGCGTGGTCGAGGAGTACACGCCCGCGAGCCTGCCCGACGGCGCCGAGCAGCTCGGCGGGGCGCTCACCCCGATCGACCAGGGCGACGTCTGCGTGAACGCGGACGAGGCCTGGTTCGAGAAGTCCGGCCTCGAGGTGCCGAAGACCCTGGACGACCTGGCCGACCCGAAGTACCGCGACCTGCTCGTGGTGACCAACCCGGCGACGTCGTCCCCGGGGCTCGCGTTCCTGCTGGCGACCATCGGGGCGTTCGGCGAGGACGGGTTCGAGGACTACTGGGCGTCCCTCGTGGACAACGGCGTCAAGGTCGCCGACTCGTGGGAGGACGCGTACTACGTGGACTTCTCGGGTGCGGGCGAGGGCGGCGAGCGGCCGCTCGCGCTGTCGTACGCGACGTCGCCGGCGTTCACCGTGAGTGAGGACGGCTCCGAGTCGACCACCAGCGCCCTGCTGGAGACCTGCTTCCGGCAGGTCGAGTACGCAGGCGTGCTCGCCGGGTCCGACAACCCCGACGGCGCGCAGGCGCTCGTCGACTTCCTGCTGACCGAGGACGTCCAGTCCGCGCTGCCCGAGTCGATGTACATGTACCCGGCCGACTCCTCGGTGCCGCTGCCCGCCGACTGGGAGAAGTTCGCGCCCCAGGCCGACGCCCCGTTCGAGGTGGAGCCCACCGAGGTGAGCGCGCACCGCGACGAGTGGATCGAGCGGTGGACCGAGACAGTGCTCGGCTGAGCCGGCGCGCGACCGCGCCGCTGTTGTGGGCGGCGGCGGTCGCGGTTCCGCTCGGCTTCCTCGCGATCTTCTTCGCCTGGCCCGTCGCCGCGCTCGTGGTCCGCGGGTTCGTGCCCGACGGCGCCGTCGACCTCACCGGCTTCACCGAGGTGCTCCTCCGCCCGCGCACCTGGCGGCTCGTCGGGTTCACGCTGACCCAGGCGGTGCTCGGCACTGCCTTCTCCGTGCTGCTCGGCCTGCCCCTCGCCTACCTGCTGTACCGGCGGTCGTTCCCGGGCCGCGGTCTGGTGCGCGGGCTCGTGACCGTGCCGTTCGTGCTGCCCGCCGTCGTGGTCGGCGTCGCGTTCCGCACCGTGTTCGCGCCGGGCGGCACCCTCGGGTTCCTCGGCCTGGAGGAATCGCTGGCGGGAATCGTCGTCGCGCTCGTCTTCTTCAACGTGTCGGTGGTGGTGCGCACCGTCGGCGGGCTCTGGGAGCGGCTCGACCCCCGGACCGAGGAGGCCGCCGCCTCCCTCGGCGCGAGCCCCGCGCGCGTGTTCCGGACGGTGACCCTGCCATCCCTCGCGCCGGCCGTCGCGTCGGCGGCCTCGGTGGTGTTCCTGTTCTGCGCCACGGCGTTCGGGGTGGTCCTGGTGCTCGGCGGGGTGCGGTACGGGACCATCGAGACCGAGATCTGGATCCGCACCACCCAGTTCCTGGACCTGCGGTCTGCCTCGGTGCTGTCGATCATGCAGCTCGTGGTCATCTCGGGTGCGCTGGCCGTGTCGGCCAGGGCGCGCAGCCGCCGCGAGGCCGCGCTGCGCCTCGTGTCCTCGCGCCGCTCGGCCCGGCGGCTGTCCTGGCGGTCGCCCCAGGACGTGACGACGGCGCTGGCGGGTGCGGCGATCGTCGTCGGGCTCATGGTGCTGCCGCTGGCCGGGCTGGTGGCCCGCTCCTTCCGGGAGCCGGACGGATCCTGGGGCCTGGGGAACTACGTGGCCCTCGGGACCACGGGTGAGCGGAACGCGCTGGTGGTGACCGTGTGGGAGGCCACGGCTACCTCGCTCCGGATCGCGCTGACCGCGACGGTGATCTCCCTGGTCGTCGGGGGGCTCGTGGCGCTCGTGGTGTCCCGTCGGCCCCGGTCGGCCGGCGTGCGGCGCGCCGTGGGGACGCTCGACGGGCTGTTCATGCTCCCGCTCGGCGTCTCCGCCGTGACCGTCGGCTTCGGGTTCCTCATCACCATGGACCAGCCGGTCCTCGGCGTCGACCTGCGGACCTCCGGACTGCTCGTCCCCGTCGCGCAGGCTGTCGTCGCCGTGCCACTCGTCGTGCGTACCGTGCTGCCCGTGCTGCGGGCGATCGATCCCCGGCTGCGCGAGGTCGCCGCGGTGCTCGGCTCCGGGCCGGGCCGCGTGCTGCGGACGGTCGACCTGCCGATCGCCCTGCGGTCGGTCGGGCTGGCCACCGGGTTCGCATTCGCCGTGTCGCTCGGTGAGTTCGGCGCCACGTCGTTCCTCGCGCGGCCCGACGGCGCCACCCTGCCCGTCGTGATCTACCGCCTCATCGGACGGCCAGGGGCGGAGAACTACGGGATGGCGCTCGCGGCGTCGGTGGTGCTCGCCGTGCTGACCGCGACAGTGATGATGGTGGCGGAACAGCTGCGCGACGAGCGCGCCGGAGGGGAGTTCTGATGGCAGGGCTGGAAGTTCGGGACGTCTCGGTCCGGTACGGGGTCTCGACAGGCTCGACCCGCGGTGGGGGCTCTGCCGGGGTCACGACGGCGGTGGACAAGGTGTCGCTGACCGTCGCGCCCGGCGAGGTGGTCGCGCTGCTCGGGCCCAGCGGGTGCGGCAAGTCGTCGCTGCTGCGCGCGGTGGCCGGGCTGGAGCCGCTGTCGGAGGGCCACGTCGTCTACGACGGCGAGGACCTCGCCGGAGTGCCGGTGCACAAGCGCCGGTTCGGGCTGATGTTCCAGGAGGGCCAGCTGTTCCCGCACCGGGACGTGGGCCGGAACGTGGCCTACGGGCTGGAGGTCCAGGAGCTGTCCCGGGCGGAACGGGATGCGCGGGTGGCCGCGCTGCTCGACCTGCTGGGCCTGGCCGGCTACGAGCGGCGGGCCGTCGCCACCCTGTCCGGCGGGGAGCAGCAGCGCGTGGCCCTCGCGCGGGCCCTGGCCCCGAGGCCGCGCCTGCTCCTGCTGGACGAGCCGCTGTCCGCGCTCGACCGCCAGCTGCGGGAACGGCTGGCGGGCGAGGTCCGTGCGGCGCTCGTCGAGACCGGCACGACGGCGGTGTTCGTCACCCACGACCACACCGAGGCGTCCGCCGTGGCCGACCGGGTCGGTGTGATGGACAGCGGACGCTTGTTGCAGGTGGCCGCGCCGCACGAGCTGCGGACCACCCCTGCGTCGGAGCGGGTGGCGGAGTTCCTGGGCCTGCGGGGCTGACCGGGCCTCAGTCCGCGCCGGCCTGCTGGACCAGCAGCGCCACCTGCGTGCGGTTCTCCACGCCGAGCTTCAGGAGCACGCTCGAGACGTGCGCCTTCACCGTCGGGATGCTGAGGTGGAGCCGACGCGCGATCTCCGCGTTGGACGTGCCGCGCCCGATCTCCACGGCGACGTCGCGCTCGCGGCTCGTGAGCCGGTCCAGCGCGGCCCGTGCCTCCCCCGCCCCGCCACCCCCGGCGGCGACGGTGTCCATGAGGCGGCGCGCGATGTCGGGTGCGAGCACCGGCTCGCCAACGGCGGCCGCGCGGACCGCCGCCGCTATGCGCGCCGGCGGCATGTCCTTGAGCAGGTAGCCGGCGGCACCGGCGCGCAGCGCGCCGACCACCTCGGCGTCGGTGTCGAAGGTCGTGAGCACCACGACGGCGGGCGGGGACGGCCGGGACCGCACCCGGCGGGTGGCCTCGATCCCGTCGACACCCGGCATCCGCAGGTCCATGAGGACGACGTCGGCCGGGTGGGCGTCGAGCACCCGGGGCACGTCGCCGCCGTCGCAGGCCTCGCCGACCACGCTGATCCCGTCGGCGCCGTCGAGCATGAGGCGCAGTCCGGCGCGTACCAGCGCATCGTCGTCGACGATCACTATCCGGGTCTCCATCAGCGCCACGGTATCCGCGCGCCCAGGAGAAAGCCGGTGGGGGAGCGGCTCGCGTCGAGCGTGCCGCCCAGCAGCTCGACACGCTCACGCAGGCCGACCAGGCCGGTACCGGGCGTGCCGCTCTCGGGGCGGGCCGGGCCGTCGTCGGCCACGGTGACCACGACCTCGTCCGCGCGCGTGGTCACCGCGACGCGGACCGCGGCGCCGGGCGCGTGCCGCCGCGCGTTGGTGAGCCCTTCCTGGACCACGCGGTAGGCGGCGGTGGCGACGGCGGGCGGCGGCCCGTCGTCGGCCGGCCCGTCCGGTAGGTCGAGGTCGATGGAGGTGCCGACGGACCGGGCGGCGTCGACCAGGCCCCGGATGTCGGCGAGGGTGGGTGGCGGAGCCAGGCGGTCCGAGCCGTCGCGGAGCAGGCGCACCAGCTGCCGCAGGTCCTCCAGCGCGTCGGCCGCGCCGGTCCGGACCCGGCCGGCGGCGGCCGCGAGCTGCTCCGGCGGGGCGTCCGGCCGGAACTCGACGGCGCCCGCGGTGGCGGCCAGCAGGGACAGCCGGTGGCCGAGGGCGTCGTGCATCTCGGCGGCGATCCGGTTGCGCTCGGCGGCGCGGGCCTCTGTCAGTGCCTTGCCCCGGTCGGTCTCCGCGCGGCGAGCGCGTTCCCGCAGGTCGCGCAGCACCTGCGCCCGTGCCTGCCAGAACGCGCCCCAGCCGAGGAGGGCCGCGTGCACGGCGACGTCGCACAGCAGCCACCAGCCCCAGGGCAGCGCCGCGGGGCGCCAGAGGGCCTGAACGGCATGTGCGCCGACGCCCGCGACCGCGACGAGGACCGCCGTGCGGAGGGGGAACCAGCGCGCGACCTGCAGCGTGCCCGCGGTCGCCGCGGGCGTGGCGACGGGCGAGACGGCGGCGAGGACCGTGAGGCCCAGCACCACCGCCACCGGGTGCCGCGACCAGAGGAAGGGGACGAGGGCGAGCGCGATGACCGCCACGACGGAGTCCAGCACCGTGAGCTGATCCGGCCCGAGGAGGCCGGGGACCGCCGACCGCTGGGCCAGGACCGCCCAGACCATCACCGCGGTGAGCACCACCATGGCAGGCACCGCCACCGGCCACGGCGACCCTCGTCCGAGACCGCGCCGTCCGGCACTGGTGTCGCCGTCCGGCGGGCAGTCCTGCGAGTCATCACGTGTCATGTCGGCGACCCTACGTACGGCGGCCAGGGCGCAGAACCGACCGAAGTAGGGGGTTCCCCGACTGAAGGGCCGGCCGGGTCGGTACTGCAGGCTGATGTCCGGCGGGCCGGACCTCGGGAGGCTGGCTCCAGGCACGACGGACGTGCCGAGAAGGAGGACTCCCATGACCGAGAACTCAGCAGCAGCGGTAGCTCAGCGCCGGTGGCCCGCCTGGACGGTGCCGCTCGTCGGCGCGGCGGCCGCCGTGGCGGTCTGGCTGGTCGGGGCGGCGCTCGGCGTCGAGCTCGAGGCGCGCACCGGAGCGAGCACCCAGTCCGTCTCGGTGGTGGCCGTGCTGGTCGCCGCGCTCGTCGTCGGCCTGGCCGGCTGGGGCGTGCGGGCCGTGCTCGGACGGCTCACGAAGGGCGGCGGCGAGGTGGCATGGCTCGTGCTGTGCGGCGTCGTCCTGCTCGGGTCGCTGGTTGGCGCCGCCTCCGGCACCACGCCGGGGGCCGTCGCGGTCCTGATGGCCGAGCACGTCGCGGTGGGCCTGGTCGTGGCGCTGGGCCTGCGCTACGGCTCGGGGACCGCCGCGAGGACCTCGTAGCGCGGGCTACCGTGCGTCCATGGCTTTCCACGAGACTCCCGCCCGGCCCGACGTCGACTCGCTGATCCAGGACCTGCGGACGCTGGTCGAGTGCGAGTCGCCGTCGTCCGACCCGGACGCGCTGGCCCGCTCCGCGGACCTGGTGGCGCGGCTCGGTGCCGCGCACCTGGGCGCGGAGCCCGAGCGGCTCGGTATCCACCTGCGGTGGCGGCTGGGCGGGCCGACGCGTGTGCTCGTGCTGGCGCACCACGACACGGTGTGGCCCGTCGGCACGCTCCGGACGCACCCGTTCGGCATCGTGGACGGTGTGCTGCGCGGCCCCGGCAGCTTCGACATGAAGACCGGCCTGGCCATGGCGCTGCACGCGCTGGGCTCCCTCGACGACCGGACCGGGGTCACCCTCCTGGTGACCGGCGACGAGGAGCTCGGCTCGCCGTCGTCCCAGACGCTCATCGAGGACGAGGCGCGCGGGGCGGACGCCGCGCTCGTGCTGGAGGCCTCGGCCGACGGCGGCGCGCTCAAGCTGGAGCGGAAGGGCACCTCCATCTACCGCGTGCTCGTGAAGGGCAGGGCCGCGCACGCGGGGCTGGAGCCCGAGAAGGGCGTGAACGCGTCGGTCGAGCTGGCGCACCAGGTGCTCGCGGTCGCCGCGCTGGGCGACCCGGCGCTCGGCACCACGGTGACGCCGACGGACGCCACGGCGGGCACCACGCGCAACACCGTCCCGGCCGACGCGTCGTTCGCCGTCGACGTCCGGGCGCGCACGGTCGCCGAGCAGCAGCGGGTCGACGCCGCCCTGCGGTCCCTCGCTCCCGTGCTGCCCGACGCCGTCGTCGAGATCGAGGGCGGGATCAACCGGCCGCCGCTGGAGGGCGCGCTGTCGGCCGGCCTCTTCGACCGGGCCTCGCGGCTCGCCGCCGCGGCCGGGCTGCCCGCGCTCACCGGCGTGGCGGTGGGCGGGGCGTCCGACGGTAACTTCACCGCGGGCGTCGGCACACCGACGCTGGACGGTCTCGGTGCCGTCGGCGGTGGTGCGCACGCCGACGACGAGCACGTCCTCGTCGACCGGATCGGAGACCGCACGACCCTCCTCCGCGCGCTCCTGGTGGACCTAACCCGCCCCGTGGACCGTTGAGTGCTGGGTATCTGTCGCTCAGCACGCTCGGATCCCACAAATAGCCAGCACTCAACGGTGCGTCAGGGGCGGGTCGGCGGGGCGAAGCCCGTGGCGCCCCACGGGCTGGCCGGCGGGTGCGGCTGGCGAGCCACGAACGTCGCGCGTGCCTGCTGCATGACCCATACCAGGTACTGCCGCTGCTGCTCCAGGCCGTGCGGGTCGAGGTCCCTCTGCGCACCCGCCCGCTGATGCAGGAGCGCCAGCTCGGTCGCGGCCTGCTGGTAGTCGGTCATGGCGCGCTCGGACTTCTTGCCGCCCACCGACCTGGCCCACTGGCGGGCCGCCCGGCGTCCGGGCAGGGTCGACAGCATGCGCAGGTCGTCCGGCGTCACGATGCCGACCGGCCCGTAGAGCGGCAGGTAGTGACCGATGAGCTGGACGATCCGGCGGCGGTCCCGCGCGAGGACCACGATGACCCCGATCAGCACGGCGAACCCCACGAGGTAGGCGCCCGCCAGCCCGATCAGGCCGAACTTCGTGGAGCCGTTCCACAGGCTGTGGAGAACTATCGCGCCGAGCAGGCCGTACAGCGGTGCGGTCCGGCGGATCCGGCCGGGCCCGGACAGGGCCGCCATCGCCACACCGATGCCCGTCATCGCCGTGCACAGCGGGTGCAGCAGCGGCGAGACGATGGCCCGCAGCACGAACACGTAGCCGAGCTGGTCCACCTCGACGGCGTCGATGAAGTACTGGATGTTCTCCGTCGCGGCGAAGCCGAGGCCCACCATCGCGGCGTAGATGACGCCGTCGGTGGGCCCGTTCAGCTCCTGCCGCCGCCACCACAGCATGCTGAACAGGACCGCGCCCTTCAGTACCTCCTCGACCACGGGCGCACCGAACGTGGCGACGACGTACCAGCCCTCCTGCTCGCCGGTGAGCTCGGTCTCGGTGAGCAGCGACAGCCCGAGCGTGTTCAGGATGCTCGCAAACAGGGCCGCGACGCCGGCGCCCCACAGGAACGCGAAGATCAGCGCGTTCGGCGGCTCCGGCTCCAGCCGGTCCAGGGCCAGCACCAGCGGGAGCCAGACGGCGACCGGCAGGACGGCCAGCAGCAGCCCGACGACGAACGAGGCGCCACCCGTCACGGCGTCGAACGTGAGGATGACGAGCAGGCAGACGGAGGCGAAGACGATCCCGAGGATCACTCCGATCGAAGCCCGCCCGGGCGCGCGCCCCTGGAGGATCGCACTGGGATCGATGGCCATGTCAGGGACCCTACCGACTCGGCTGCGGACGCGGCGGGCGACAGACTGCCCCCGTGCACGGTTACGCTGGCGCACGTGCCCCAACGTGTCGCTCTCGAGCTCGCTGTCCAGGATCCGGCCGGGGCGGTGATCGCCGCCGACGTCGGTGCCCGGCGCGTCGAGCTCTGCTCCGCGCTCGGTGCCACCGGTGGCATCACCCCGAGCGCCGCGCTCGTCGAGGCGGTGGTCGAGGCCGCTGCGGTGGTGCCGTCGTCCGACGCCGCGCCGATCCTCGAGGTGCACGTGCTGGTGCGCCCCCGGCCCGGCGGCTTCGTGTACTCGCCCGCCGAGATCGACCTGATGCTCCGCGAGGTCACGCTGGCGGGCGACGCAGGGGTGGACGGCGTGGTGCTGGGCGCCCTGACGCGGTCCGGCACGGTCGACGAGGCGCGGATGCGCGACCTGATCGCCGCGGCCGACGACGCCGAGGTGACGTTCCACCGGGCGCTCGACGTGGTCGCCGACCCGCTGGCCGCCCTCGACACGCTGGCCGAGCTCGGCGTCGCGCGCGTGCTCACCTCCGGCGGCGCGGCTCGTGCGGGTGCCGGGCTGGACCGGCTGGCCGCACTCGTCGAGCGCAGTGCCGAGCTGGGCATCGAGATCATGGCGGGCGGCGGCGTGACGCCTGCGGACATCCCGGCCCTGCTGGGCACCGGTGTGGACGCGGTGCACCTCTCGGCGAAGCGTTCGGTGGCCGACGCCGGGGGGCCCGGCGGCGGAGGTGACGCCGGCTACGAGGTGACCGACCCGGAGCTCGCCAGGGCCGCCGCCGTCGCGCTCGGTCTGCCGGCCGCGACGTAGCCCGCGCGGCCGGGCAGGTGTGAGACGCCTCGCACCTGTCCGGCCACCCGGTCCCGCTGGGCCATACCGCACTACGGTTGTCCCATGACCTCAGAGCCGGCTCGTTCGCCTGTCGATGCCACCACCACCACTGCCTGGGGCTCGCTCACCGAGCTCTCCAAGAACCTCCAGCCGGATCTGCGTGGCTGGTTCGCCACGGACCCGGCCCGGGCCGGCCGCCTGAGCCACCAGGCTGGCGACCTCCACGTGGACCTGTCGAAGAACCTGGTCACCGACGAGGTGCTCGCCTCGCTGCTCGCCCTGGCCGACGAGGTCAGGCTCGCCGAGCGCCGCGACGCGATGTTCGCGGGCGAGCACATCAACGTCACCGAGGACCGTGCAGTCCTGCACACCGCGCTGCGCCGCCCGTCCGACGAGCCGCTGACCGTCGACGGCCAGGACATCACTGGCGACGTGCAGGACGAGCTCGCCAAGGTGTACGCCTTCGCGGAAAAGGTCCGCTCCGGGGAGTGGACCGGCGTGACCGGCGAGCCGATCCGGACCATCGTGAACATCGGTATCGGCGGCTCCGACCTCGGCCCCGTCATGGCCTACGAGGCCCTCGAGCCGTTCGTGCAGGACGGGTTGGCGTGCCGGTTCGTCTCCAACATCGACCCCACCGACGTCGCGCAGAAGACCGCCGACCTCGACCCCACCACCACGCTGTTCATCGTCGCGTCCAAGACGTTCGGCACGCTGGAGACCCTCACCAACGCGCGGCTCGCCCGCGACTGGCTGGTGCGCTCGCTCGCCGCCGCCGGCGCCATCGAGGACTCCGAGGAGGGCCGTGCCGACGCCGTCGCGAAGCACTTCGTGGCGGTGTCCACCGCCCTGGACAAGGTGGAGGCGTTCGGGATCGACCCCGAGAACGCGTTCGGGTTCTGGGACTGGGTGGGCGGCCGCTACTCCGTCGACTCGGCGATCGGCACGTCGCTCGCCGTGGCCATCGGGCCCGACGCGTTCGCCGAGCTGCTGGCCGGCTTCCACGCGATGGACGAGCACTTCCGCACGACGCCGTTCGAGCGCAACGTGCCCGCGCTGATGGGGCTGCTCAACGTCTGGTACGTGAACTTCCGCGACGCGCACACGCACGCCGTCCTCCCGTACGCGCAGCAGCTGCACCGGTTCCCGGCGTACCTGCAGCAGCTCACGATGGAGTCCAACGGCAAGTCGGTGCGCTGGGACGGGACGCCCGTCACGTCCGACACCGGCGAGGTCTTCTGGGGCGAGCCCGGCACCAACGGGCAGCACGCGTTCTACCAGCTCATCCACCAGGGCACGCGGCTGATCCCGGCCGACTTCATCGCGGTCGCGAACCCCGCGTACCCGCTGCGTGACGCCGAGGCCGACGTGCACGGCCTGTTCCTCGCGAACTTCTTCGCGCAGACGAAGGCGCTCGCCTTCGGCAAGACGGCCGACGAGGTGCGGGCCGAGGGCGTCGCCGAGGAGCTCGTCTCGGCGAAGGTGTTCAGCGGCAACCGGCCGACGACGTCGATCCTCGCTCCCGCGCTGACCCCGTCCGTGCTGGGCCAGCTGATCGCGCTGTACGAGCACATCACGTTCGTGCAGGGCGTCGTGTGGGGCATCGACTCGTTCGACCAGTGGGGCGTGGAGCTGGGCAAGAAGCTCGCGCTGGAGATCGCCCCGGCGGTGGCCGGTGACGAGGACGCGCTGCGGACGCAGGACCCGTCGACGGCGGCCCTGATCGCCAAGTACCGCGAGCTCCGCGGCTGAGACGACCCTGTTTCCCTCCTTCGAGGCCTAAGCTTCTTCGCTTTGAGCCGCTTCAAAGCGAAGAAACTTAGGCCTCGAAGGGGAGCAGCGCCGTCCATCGCGATTCGCGCTCCGTCAGGGTTAGAGGATTCTCATGCGAATGGGCGGGCTTTGGTGGGTGGCGGCTGCGAGGATTGCCCGGTGAGCACCCACCTCGACCTGTTGACCGGTGACGCCGCCGCGGCTCTTCTCGACGCCGCCGTGGCGACGGCCGGCGGCGAGCTCGTGAGCTGGCGGGTGCGTCAGGTCGACCATCGCCCGGGCTCCACCACCACCGTGGCGTATCGCGCGACGGTGCGCTGGGACGGCGTGGAGCGTTCCGAGACTCTCGGTGCCAGCGTGGGCCGCGCCCGCGACGGCCGCAAGCCTGGCGTGGTCACGCTGTCCGACGGCGACGCGACGGTCGCCGTATGGCGCTTCCCCGGCGACCCGGCGCTGCCCGCACTGCCCCGCGCGTTCGACCCCGCCGCCGTGGAGGAGCTCCTGGCCGGTCTGGGCGTCGACCCGGCGGCACGCGCGCACCCGGAGCTCAAGGTCCGGGCCTACCGGCCGACCCGGCGCGCGGTGATCGAGGCCAGGGCCGAGGCGGCCCGCGTGTTCCTCAAGGTGCTGCGGCCCCGCAAGGTGGCCGACCTGCACCAGCGGCACACGCTGCTGTCGCAGGCCGGGCTGCCCGTCCCGCGTCCCCTCGGCTGGTCCGACGACGGCCTCCTCGTGCTGTCCCCGCTGCACGGCACCGAGATGCGTGCCGCGGTCCGGGACGGGGGACCCATCCCGTCGCCGCTGGAGGTGCTGGACCTGCTCGACCGGCTGCCCGCCGAGGTGCGCGACCTGCCCCGACGCCCCGCCTGGAGCGAGTCGGCCGAGCACTACGCGGGCGTCATCGGCGCGGCGCTGCCCGCGGAGGAGGGTCGGGCCGCCGACCTGGCCGGCGCCGTCCGGACGCGCCTCGCGGAGCGCGGAACCGGGTCGGATCCCACGCACGGCGACCTCTACGAGGCGCAGATCATGCTCACCGACGGCCGGATCACCGGTCTGCTCGACGTCGACTCCGCCGGGCCGGGGCACCGCGCCGACGACCTGGCATGCCTCGTCGCGCACCTGGACGTGCTGTCCCTCGTGCACGGGTCGGGCTCCGCGCAGGCGACGTACGTGGCCCGGATGCGCAGGCTCGCCGCGGACTACGCGGAGGGGTTCGTCGCCGCGCCGGGCGGCAGGGGCGTCGACCGGAGCGACCTGGCCGCACGCGTCGCCGGCGTGCTGCTCTCGCTGGCCACGGGTCCGCACCGGGTGCAGGAGCGCGGCTGGCAGGCAGCGACCTCACGTCGCCTGGACGTCGTGGCCGGCTGGCTGGACGGGTCACGGCTCGCGCTGCCCGGCAGAGGTCGCGCATGAGCCTGCGCCGGCCGTCGGTACGGGCGAAGGTGGTGGCGGTGGTCGTTGCGGTGACCGCCGTCGGCCTGCTCGCGACCGGCCTGCTCACCCATGCCATCCAGACCCAGCAGATCATGGACGACATCTCCGAGGACTTCGACCAGGAGATCGGGGAGCTCCAGCAGCTCGCGAAGAACGGCGTCGACCCGGAGACGGGCGAGGAGTTCCGCGGCGCCGGCCGGCTCATGAGCGTCGCCATGGAGCGGAACGTACCGGGCGCCAACGAGATGTTCGTGAGCTACCTGGACGGCACTCACCAGCAGTCGAGCCCGCCGGCGATGGGCCGGTTCGTCGAGGAGAGCGCGGTGGTCCAGGCCGCCGTCGAGAGCCTCACGCCACAGTCGGAACGGACCGTCCAGCGCGAGATCGACACGGAGATCGGCCGGGTGTGGTTCGTCGTCGTGCCGGTGACGGTGCCCGACCGGGACGAGGTGGGCGCCTACGTCATGGCGTCCGCCCTGGACCGGGCGCTCCGGGCGGAGACCGACGTCATGCGGACCTACGCGATCGTCTGCAGCGTCGCGCTGGTGCTGCTCGGGGTCTCCGCGTGGCTGGTCGTGAGCCGTCTGCTGCGCCCGCTGCGGCAGCTGAGCTCGACGGCGACCCGCGTGACCGAGACCGACCTGTCCCAGCGCGTTCCCGTCGCCACCGAGGACGACCTCGGCGAGCTCGCGGGAGCGTTCAACACGATGCTTGACCGACTGTCCACGGCCATCGAGACGCAGCGCCAGTTCCTGGACGACGCCGGGCACGAGCTCCGCACGCCACTGACCGTCCTGCGGGGCCACCTGGAGGTGCTCGACCCGGACGATCCGGAGGACGTGCGCGAGACCAGGGACCTCCTGCTCGACGAGACGTCCCGGATGGGCCAGATCGTCGAGGAGCTGGTCCTGCTCGCCAAGGCGGAGCGGTCCGACTTCGTGACGCCCGTCCCGATGGACCTGGGCCGGCTCACCGACGACGTGCACGACAAGGCCCGCGCGCTGGGCGCTCGGCGCTGGGTGGTGGACGCACGGGCCGACGCCGAGGTCGTGGCCGACGCGCACCGGCTCACCCAGGCGGTGCTGCAGCTCGCCGACAACGCGGTGAAGTTCACCGGTCCGGACGACGAGGTCGGCATCGGCACGCAGGTGTTCCAGGGGTCGTCCGGCCGCCAGGTGCGGCTCTGGGTGCGCGACACCGGACCTGGCGTGCCGCCCGACGAGGCCGATCGCATCTTCGACCGGTTCGCGCGGGGCAGCACGACGGGCGGGGTGCCAGGATCGGGCCTGGGCCTGGCGATCGTGCGGGCCATCGCCCAGGGGCATGGCGGGGACGTGGCGGTCGAGCGGTCGGATCCTTCGACGCGCTCAGGACAGCGCGCCGGCGGGGCGCGGTTCGTGATGACCTGGCCGGCCGACGGCGCCGCGCCGGGCGCCCAGCCCACGGCCAAGGGAACCGCGACGGAGGAGGCAGCGTGAACCAGATCCTGATCGCGGAGGACGAGGAGCGCATCGCGCAGTTCGTGCGCAAGGGGCTCAAGGCCCACGGGTTCCAGCCCACCGTGGTGTCCGACGGCGCGACGGCGCTGGCGCACGCCATGTCCGGCGGCTACGACCTCATGGTCCTCGACATCGGGCTGCCGGTGCTGGACGGGTTCACGGTGCTGCAGCGCCTGCGCGACGTCGGCTCCACGCTGCCGGTGCTGATCCTGACCGCACGGGACTCGCTGTCCGACCGGGTGACCGGCCTGGAGGGCGGGGCCGACGACTACATGTCCAAGCCGTTCGGGTTCGACGAGCTGCTCGCCCGGATCCGGCTGCGGCTGCGGCGCGCCACGGGAGAGGCCGCGTCGCCGGAGCGGCTGGAGCACGGCGACGTCGGCCTGGACCTGCGCACCCGCACCGCCACCGTGGCGGGGCGCGAGGTGGAGCTGTCGGCGCGGGAGTTCGCACTCGCCGAGGTGTTCCTCCAGCACCCGGGCCAGGTCATGTCGCGGGAGCAGCTGCTGTCGCGCGTCTGGGGCTACGACTTCGACCCGGGCTCCAACGTGGTGGACGTGTACGTGCGCTACCTGCGGAGGAAGCTCGGGGTGGACCGGATCGAGACGGTGCGTGGTGCGGGGTACCGGTTCCGAGGCTGACGCGGCCTCGTCTCCCGACGGTCCGTGCCTACATGAGAGGCGTCTCATCCGCGTCTCCTCGTCACCTCATCCTGGCGACGCAGACTGATCTCAGGAGGCACCCGAAGGGGGTGCCGCGAGACCGGAGGCCACAGAGATGAACCCCTCGACCATGAAGAAGCGCTGGGCCATCGTCGGTGCCGCCGCAGTGATCGGCGTGGCCGGTGCTACCACGGCAGCGGCGCTCAACGACCCGGCCCCGCGTGCCGAGTCCTCCGCGGCCGTCGCCCTGGACGCCGCGACGCCGTCCGACGGCGGTGCGGGCGCCGCGACGGCCGACCCCTCGCCGGAGTCGGCGGACTCGCCCAACGAGTCCGCTCGGGACACCGCGGGCTCCGCGCAGTCGGCGGACTCGCCGGGCGACGCGAACTACGACCCCTCGCCGGAGTCGGCGGACTCGCCCAACGAGTCGGCGACCGACACCGCGGGCTCCGCCCAGTCCGCGGACTCGCCGGACGACTCGAACTACGACGACCGGGACGACAACACCCCGGACGACGCGGACGACGACCAGGACGACGACTGACCCGTGCGGGTAACCCCCGCACGAGCGATCCAGCGCGACTGGCACGAGGCCAGGTGACCGGCAGCCCGACTGCCGGCCACCTGGTCTTTTGCTGTGGAATGCGTACAAAGTCGTAACCCGTCCCGCCTACACTGCGCGCGTGACCCGTACCCACCAGCGACCGCGGATCGCGATCTGCGGCATGGCCATCGAGTCCAGCACGTTCTCCCCGCACCGCTCGGGCTGGGAGGCGTTCACTCTTCTGCGCGGCAACGAGCTGGTCCGGCGGTATCCGTTCCTCCGGGACGGCGCCCCCCTGCGCCGGGACGTCGAATGGGTGGGCATCCTGCGGGCCGGTGCCCTCCCCGGCGGCGCCGTCCCAGCCGAGGTGTACGAGACGATCCGCACCGAGATCGGCCTGGCCCTGGAGGCGCAGGGGCCGTTCGACGGCGTGCTGCTCGACATCCACGGCGCCATGGCCGTGCTCGGGTACACCGACGCGGAGGCGGACCTCGTGCGGGCGGTGCGCGCCGCCGTCGGGCCGGGCTGTCTGGTCTCCGCCTCCATGGACCTGCACGGGAACGTGTCGCGGGAGCTCGCCGAGGTCGTCGATCTCATCACCTGCCACCGCATGACCCCCCACGAGGACGACGACGAGGCGCGCGAGCGTGCGGCCACGAACCTGCTGCGCCGGATCGACGGTGCGGGCCGTCCCCGCAAGGCCTGGGTGCCGATCCCGGTGCTGCTGCCGGGGGAGCGGACGAGCACACGGCTCGAGCCCGCACGGGGCATCTACGAGGACGTCGCGCGGGTCGGTGCGCTGGACGGCGTGCTGGACGCCTCGGTGTGGGTCGGCTACGCCTGGGCGGACGAACCGCGCTGCCGGGCCGCCGTCGTCGTGACGGGCGACGACGAGGCGCTCATCGCTCGCGAGGCCGAGCGGCTGGCCCGCCGGTACTGGGACGCGCGCGACGAGTTCGAGCTCGTCGCGCCGGCCGGGACCTACGAGGAGTGCCTGACGGCGGTGCTCGGGAGCGACGCGCGGCCCTTCGTCCTGTCGGACTCGGGTGACAACCCCATGGCCGGTGGCGCGGGCGACGTCACCTGGACCCTCGCGCGGCTCCTGGCCGAACCGGTGTTCGCCGTGCCGGCCGAGGCCGGCGGTCGGAGCGCCATCTACGCCTCGCTGCCCGACCCAGAGGCCGCCCGCGCGGTGGCCGACGCCGGGGTGGGCGCCGTCGTCGAGGTGACGGCGGGCGCCAGGATCGACGACGGCCCGGGTGGTCCCGTGCTGCTGCGGGGCGTGGTCGAGCACGTGCGCACCGACGACCCGCTGGCGGGGAACGTGTGCGTCGTGGCGGCCGGCGGGCTGAAGGTCGTCCTGACGGAACGCCGCCGGCCCTATCACCTGGAGTCCGACTTCACGGCGATCGGCCTGGACCCGCGGGGTACCGACGTCGTGGTCCTGAAGATCGGCACGCTCGAGACCGAGCTGTACGACCTGGCAGAGGACTGGATGCTCATGCTCACCCCGGGCGGCGTGGACCAGGACCTGCTCCGGCTGCGGCACACCAACCTGGGCGGACCGGTGCACCCGTTCGACGGCGACGAGGCGTTCGGCGAAGGCCCGGACCTGACCCCGACGCTCCTCTGACGGGGTGCGTCCGCTGAACCGGTCAGTCCGTCACAGCGGGCCCTGGAAGGTCGCGCAGCCGCCCGCCGGGACGAAGCCGAGCGCGACGTTGATCGCGAGCATGTGCGGGTTCTCCTCGTTGTTCCAGGTGTAGATGCGCCGGGACCCGGGCCGCAGCCGCGCGTGCTCGCGCAGGTTCACCGCCTTGACCAGCATCCCGAGCCGGTGCCCGCGGTGCTCCTTGAGCACCACGGTCGCCTGCTGGTCCGTGTGGTCGGGCTTCTGCTCGTTCCACAGCAGCATCGTCATCGCGACGAGCCGGCCGGTCGCCACGTGCTCGGCGGCCGTCACCACGTACTCGTCACCCTTCGCCGCGATCGCGGCCTCCTCGCCGCGGATCCGCTCGGCGTCCCAGACGTCGGACTCCATGTCGAGCCCGCCGCGGGGCTCGTCGTCCGCGAGGGCCTGCTCCAGCGCGGCGTACTGCTCGATCCACTCCTCCGGCGTCGGCGCGGTCCAGGTGTGGACCCGGTACGCGTCGCCCGCCACGGCACGGGACTCGGCCTCGAACCGCTCCACCACCTCCGGGGCGACCGGCAGGGCCACCCGCGAGCGGCGCTCCACGATCTGCAGGCCGAGCCCCTGCTCCTGCGCCAGGTGAACCCCCGGGAGGCCGGCCGACACGTGCCCGTTGCCCGACTCCGGAACCAGCATCTCGCCGCCGACCTGCTCGGCGCCGAAGTCGACCGGCGACAGCACCGACGTCCGGCCCTCGGCGTGGGCCGTCGCGCGCAGCCACTCCGCCAGCGCCGTGCCGATGCCCTGCCGGCGGTGCTCGGGATGCACGACGACCAGGCCGATCGCGAGCTCCCGGTTCGAGCGGACCTGGAGATTCAGGACGGCGTTGCCCACCACCTGCGGGCCGCTGGGCGTGTCCACGACGGCGAGCCGGCGCAGCTTGCGCACGTAGTCCTGGTTGTTCAGCGCGACCATGATCCCGACCGGCGTCGGCGCGGCGTCCGCGTTGCCGAGATCGGCCAGCTCCGCGGCCGCGTGCAGCTGCGCCATCCCTCGGTACAGCCACGCCTCCGGCTCGTCGAGGGAGGAGATGCGGGGCACGTCCATCAGCCGCCACGTCGACGTCGTCGGAGCGGGTACTGCGGAGGGTGGGGTCATGGACACAGGGTGCTCTCCGTGGTTGTCGGAGCGCACGGCTTTTTCACGCGGCCACCGATAACGTGACCGCATGACGAAGAGGCCGCAGCTCAGCACACCGGGGGCACCAGCGGCGATCGTCCGGAAGCTCACCCTCGACCAGAAGGCGCGGCTCCTGTCCGGCTCCTCCTTCTGGACCACGGCGGAGGTCCAGGGAGTCCCCTCGACGTTCCTCGCGGACGGCCCGCACGGCGTGCGCAGGCTCGCGCCCGACGTCGGCGACATCGAGGGTGCCGTCCCCGCCACCTGCTTCCCGCCGGCGGTCGCGCTGGGCGGCACGTTCGACGTCGACCTGGTCCGGCGCGTGGGCGACGCCGTCGCGGCCGAGGCGAAGCAGCGCGCCGTCGACGTCGTGCTCGGTCCCGGCATCAACATCAAGCGCAGCCCGCTGTGCGGGCGCAACTTCGAGTACGTGTCCGAGGACCCGCTGCTCGCGGGCGAGATCGGCGCGGCCCTCGTCACCGGCATCCAGCTGGGCGGCGTCGCCACGAGCCTCAAGCACTTCGCCGCGAACAACCAGGAGACCGAGCGCATGCGCGTCTCCGCCGACATCGACGAGCGCACCCTCCGCGAGATCTACCTGCGTGGCTTCCAGCGGGTGGTCACCACCGCACGGCCCGCCACGCTCATGTCGTCGTACAACCGCATCAACGGCACCCACACCGGCGAGGACCGCCGCATCACCACCGACATCCTGCGTGGCGAGTGGGGCTTCGAGGGCCTCGTCATGTCCGACTGGGGTGCGGTCCACGACCGGATCGCGGGTATCCGCGCGGGCCTCGACCTGGAGATGCCCGCCGCGGGCGAGGGGCGGGTCAAGGAGATCGTCACGGTAGTGCGGTCGGGCGCCCTCGACGTGGCCGACGTCGACCGCTCGGCCACCCGGGTCGTCACCCTGGCGCTCGCGGCCCAGGCGGCGCGTGGTGCGACGGCGGGTGGTGCGGCAGCTGCGGCGGCGTCGCTCGCCGAACGTGGCCACGACCCCGAGTCCTGGCACGACGCCGCCCACCACGCCCTGGCCCGCGAGGCGGCGAGCCGCGCGGTGGTGCTGCTCAAGAACGACGGCGGTCTGTTGCCGCTGGCCCCGCAGACGCGTGTCGCGGTGGTCGGCGAGCTCGCCCGCACGCCGCGGTACCAGGGCTCGGGCTCGTCCCAGATCGTCCCGACCCGGCTCGACGACGCCCTCGTCGCGATCGAGGACTCGGCGACCGAGGTCGTCTTCGCCCCGGGCTACGAGCTCGATCCCACGGGTGGGACCCGCCGCAGGCGGGCGGTCGGGCGGCTCTGGAGGCGATCGGCCGACGCCGCCGAGGCGCTGGCCACCGACGCGGTGGCCGCCGCCCGGGATGCGGCAGTGGTGGTCTTCTTCGCCGGGCTGCCGCAGTCCGCCGAGGCGGAGGGTCGCGACCGCTCGGACATCGAGCTCCCGGCCGTCCAGCTCGACCTGCTGGACCGGGTGCTGGAGGTCAACCCGCGCGTCGTCGTGGTGCTGTCCAACGGTTCGGTGGTCCGCCTGTCCGGGTTCGCCGACCGGGTGCCCGCGATCGTGGAGGGCTGGCTGCTGGGCCAGGCCGGTGGTGGTGCGCTGGCCGACGTGCTGTTCGGGCGCGTCAACCCGTCCGGCCGGCTGGCCGAGACCATCCCCCTGCGTCTCGAGGACACCCCGGCGTGGACGAGCTTCCCCGGTACGGGCCTGCACGTCACCTACGGCGAGGGCATCTACGTGGGCTACCGCTGGTACGACGCGCGCGACCTGGCGGTGCAGTACCCGTTCGGCCACGGTCTGTCGTACACGACGTTCGCGTACTCGGGGCTGGGGGTCTCGACAAGCTCGACCGGCGGGAATGGCTCGACCGGCGGGAATGGCTCGACCGGCGGCGGCCTCACCGTCCGCCTGACCGTCACCAACACCGGCGAGGTTGCCGGCCGCGAGGTCGTGCAGTGCTACGTGTCCGTGCCTGGCTCCGCCGTCCCGCGGGCCCCGCGCGCGCTCGCGGCGTTCGCCGTGGTCGACCTCGTGCCGGGCGAGTCCCGTGCGGTCGAGCTGGCAGTACCCCGTGACGACCTCGCGTACTGGGACGTCCGCGCCGACCGGTGGCGGGTCGAGGGCGGCACCTACCGGGTCGAGGTCGGCGCTTCCAGCAGGGACCTCCGGGTCTCCGCCGACGTGGAGGTGTCGCCGGACGTGGTCGTCGTGCCGCTCACCGTCGACTCCTCGCTGGGCGAGGCGATGGCGCACCCCGTCATCGGACCGACGGTCACGGGCATGCTGCAGGGAGCAGGCTTGTCGGACGACGTCATGGTCATGACCAGGGCGATGCCCCTCGGCCGCCTCGCCTACCAGCCGGGCTCGGGCGTGACCCACCAGCAGCTACGGCAGCTGCTGCACGTCGCGAACGGCACCGGCGGCCCCGTCCTCCGGGCGGCAAGCAAGGTGCTGAACCTGACCGGCCGCCTCCGGAGGACCCGCCGACCGAGGTAGGCCGTGCCGCGGCTGTGGGCCTGCTGCGAGTTCGGTCGGCTGCAAGGTGAGGCAATTGAGATCGGTCGCTTGACCTGAGCCCGCACCAGAGTGGGGTCCCAACCGAATCGGCGGGCGACGCCGGCGCAG
>NZ_JBEZZF010000051.1:0-42142 GCF_040639055.1 Promicromonospora sp. NPDC023987
CGTGCGTAGACCGACCCCGTGATCTGTGTGGAGCCGGGCCAGGAAGCGACCGGCCTCGTCGCCGACGGCCAGCGCGAGCGGGACCGGAGCCCGGACAGGCGCTCTACTTCGTGCGCTCTACCTCGTGCTCGCCAGGTGCGCCGCCTCGATCCGGACGTCGAGGCCGGCCACCAGCTCGTCGGACCAGGCCTTCGCACGGTGGCCGGTCCGGTCCACCACCAGGACGTGGCCGATGCGCTCGTTGTTGTCCCCCTGGCGCACCACGCGGCCGGCCGACGGCGTCTCGTGGCTGAGCACGCGGTCGTCGTCGGCCAGGCGCCGCGCGCCCCGGACCTCGCGCACGACGCCGTCGGACGGCGGCAGCAGGAACGTGACCGCCGCGCTCTTGGCGACCGCGGGACCGGGCACCGGCTCGCGGCCGAGCGCCAGGTCCACCAGGACCTGCAGTGGGTTGAAGCCCGTCACGAGGCGCACCAGCTCGAAGATGTAGCCGCCACCCTGGCGCGGGTTCAGCTCGATCAGGCGCGGACCGCTCGTGGTGACCCGCACCTCCGTGTGGCTGATCCCGTGCGTGAGCCCGACGGCGCCCAGCACCGCCACGACGTGCCGCTCGATCGCGTCGCGCTCGTCGGGAGCGAGCGGGGCAGGGAACAGGTGCCCCGACTCGACGAACCCGGAACCGGCCTCGGCGCCCGGCTCGGCGACCGACTTCGCGGTGATGCCCAGCACCCGCGTGACGCCGTCCCGGGTCACGGACTCCACGCTGTACTCCGGCCCCTCCAAGACCCGTTCGAGCAGCGCGAGCCGCTCCAGCGGCTGGTCCCTGGTGTTGCGCTCGGGCGCGGTCGCCTCGGCGAAGGCCACGGCGAGCCCCGTCTCGTCGGCCACCTTGCGCACACCGGTCCCCGAGTTCATGTCGACCGGCTTGACCACCACCGGGTAGCCGAGGTCGGCCGCCGCCTTGTGCGCCTGGTCCCAGGTCGCGGCTACCGCGAACGGCACGTCCGGCACTCCCGCAGCCGCCAGAACCTGACGCACCAGATGCTTGCGCGTCGCGGTGCGCAGCACGTCGGCCGGCGCACCGGGCAGGCCCAGCTCCTCGGCGACCAGCGCGACCGCCGGCAGGTAGTAGTCGCACGTCGTCAGCACGCCGTCGATCCGTCGTCGGGCCGCTACCGCACGCGCGGCGGCGAGCAGAGCGTCGTCGTTGGTCTCGGCGACGACCACCTCGGAGGCGAGCGACAGGACGGGATGCGGTTCGCCGCCGGGCAGGCGGTACAGGTCAGGGTCGCGGGCCACCAGGACGTACCGGTGGCCGCCGTCGCGCAGCAGGGGCGGGAGCATCAGGCCGGTGGACTGGAGCCAGCTCTCGATCATCAGCAGGTCAGCCACGTCAGCACGCTCCGCGAACGATAGTCGTTCTCAACATGGCGCCCAGCCTGCCACGGATCGCCTGGAGGTTCTTGTCCGCGGGCGGCCACCTCGTGATGAACACGGTCCGAGGCCTACCACGACCCGTCGGACGCCCCCTACAGTGCGGTATGAGGCGTCCGTCCACCTTGCGCGCCCGGGCCGGAGACCGACAGGGATGAGGTCATGAGTCGTTCATCGTTCGCGATCATGGCGCTGGTCTGCGTGGTGGCTCTGCCCGCCGGCTCGGCGTCGGGGATGCACTCGGGAGCAGCGGGGTCGTCGTGCTCGCAAAGCCCGCGGCCCGGCGACGCCATCACCCGGCCGACTCCTCTCCAGAGACCGTTCCTGCCGCTGCTCGAGGACGCGGTGGCCGGTTACGGCGACATCTCGACCGTCCACCGGTCCGATGACGGCACGATCCATGTCGGGCTCCACCCCGAGGTGACGCACGCGGACCTCTGCGCGGCAGCCGACCGGGTCTTCGAGAAGTTCGGCCTCCCGGTCGAGGTAACGGAGACGAGCGTCGTGGCCGTATCGGGCTGACACCCGTCTCTTGGACGGAGCGCGCCGCAGAATCGCCGTCCCGTAGCGGTTGTCAAGCGTCGCGAAGACAGTATTAGAAGACAGTATTATGAGTGTTGCGAGGGGCAATAGCCCTGAGAAGTGAGCCCGGGAGCCTACCCGTCAGGCGGGTAACCCGGGCTTTGCGCTGTCTACGGCGCCAGGTCGGCCGTCCGCACGACGAGCGGACGCACCTTGTCCTTCCAAGCGCCACCACGCTGCCAGCACAGGCAATCGCGCCCGCCGCCCAGAGAAGCGGCTCCTCGTGGCGATGCAGATGGTCGTAGCGGATGCCGCTCTTGTGCAGCTCCTGGAAGAGCCAGCGCCGATCTTGCGCTCTGCCGTCGGCAGCCGCGGGACCGCCAGAGCCCGCGTCACAGGACCCCGTCCGGCAACGAGGGCCGCTCGTCCTCCGCGAGCCTCGGCCGCGGGATGAGCAGCGCAAGGACCGTGCATACGAGCGCAGCGAGGAGGCCAAGCAGCAGCGCCGTCCGGAACGCGTCGTCGGACGGCACCGGCACGCCGTCCAGCTCGGCGCCGCCCGCGGCGAGCACCCCGCCCACGACGGCGGCGGCCGACGTCGTGCCGAGGGACCGCATGAGGGTGTTGAGACCGTTCGCCGCTCCCGTCTCGCGCGCCGGCACGACCTGCATGATCAGTGCGGGCATGGCCGCGAACCCCAGACCGATACCGATGCCGAGCACGGTGTTGACCACCAGGACGTGCCACACCCCCAGGTCGACGGCGACGGCGATCACGTAGGAGAGCGCGATGATGGCCGACCCCGACGCGAGCAGGGGCTTGGGGCCGAATCGGTGCTCGAGCCGGCCCGCGACGGGCGACATGGCGAGCATCGCCAGGCCGGCCGGCATGAGGATCAGGCTCGACTGCATCAGGCTGAGCCCCAGTCCACCCGCCTCGGTCGGCAGCTCGAGCAGCTGCGGGAACACGACCTGCGACGCGAACAGGGCGAAGCCCATCGCTATCGAGGCCAGGTTGGTGAACAGCACGGTGCCACGCGCCGTGACCCTCAGGTCCACCAGGGGCGCGTCGGTCCGCAGCTCGTGCCAGCCCCACACCAGGAGCACGACCAGGCCGCCGAACAGCAGCCCGAGCGTGCGCGGCGAGCCCCAGCCCCAGTCGTTCCCGCGGGAGACCGCCAGCAGCACCCCGGTCAGGCCGACCGCCAGGCCGATCACGCCGACCACGTCGAGCTTGCCGCCGGCCCGCATCGTACTGACCGGCACGACCCACGCCACCAGCGCCAGCGCGAGCAGGCCGACCCCTGCCGCCACCCAGAACATCACGTGCCAGTCGTAGTACTCGGTCACGAACGCGCTGATCGGCAGGCCGAGCGCCCCGCCGACGCCGAGCGTCGCGCTGACCACCGCGATGCCCGACCCGAGCCGTTCCCTGTGCAGCACGTCGCGCAGGATCGAGATGCCGAGCGGGATCACGCCCATGCCCATGCCCTGCAGGCCCCTGCCGACGATCAGCAGCACCACGGACGGCGACAGCGCGGCGACGACCGAGCCGAGCACGAGCAGGCCGAGCAGCACGAGCGCCACCGTCTTCTTGCCGTACATGTCGCCGAGCCGCCCCGATATGGGCGTACAGATCGCTGCCACCAGCAGGGTCACCGTGATGGCCCAGGCGGTGACGTCACGCGACTCGCCCAGCAGGAGCGGCAGCTCCGACTGGATCGGCAGCAGGATCGTCTGCATGAACGACGCCCCCATGCCTGCGAACGCAAGGACCGCGATCACCAGGCCCGGCCTGGGCACGTGCGTGAGTCGGGAGCGATCCTGACTGCCAGACGGAAAGCGAGATCTCATGGGTGGCAGACGTTCCTTCGACGAGGTCGGGCCCCGTGCGCAGGCGGGGACCCGCAGCACGGGCTGCGCCGGAGGCGAGGGGATGCCAGCACCCTACATAGTTGCCGCGCGAAATAGTTGCCTGCGCGAACGACGCCTCACGCTGCTCTTCAATAGAGGCCAGGAGTCGACCTCTTCTCCTCCTACCGTCGGCAGCACCGATGGAAGCCGCTTCGAGAGGATCCGACATGAATGACCGCACAGCCACCACCCCCGCCGGCTACACGAACGTCGCACCGTGGGTGGTCACCGACGACACCGGAGCGTTCCTCGACTTCGTCGCCGCGACGTTCGAGGGCGAGGAGCTGGCGCGCGTGGCGACGGGCGACGGCGCGATCGGGCACGGCGAGATCCGTGTCGGCGACACGGTGGTGCTGGCGTTCGACCGGCGCCCCGACTGGCCCGCCATGCCGAGCCTGCTGCGGGTCTTCGTCACCGACGCCGACGCGGCGTTCGACCGGGCCGTCGCCGCGGGCGCCGTCGTCGTCACTCCGCTGGACAACAGTGCCTTCGGCCAGCGGGGCGGCCGCGTCCGTGACCCGTTCGGCAACATCTGGTGGGTGGTCAGCCAGGTCGAGGCCGTCACGGAGGACGTGATGTGGCAGCGACTGCAGGAGCCAAGGTACGCCGAGGGGATGCGCGCGGCCCAGGAGACGCTCGATGCCGAGCTGAGCGGACGGAGCGAGGGCCGGAGCAGCGCGCCCGTCCGGACACCGGCAGGCACATCACGCGGATCTGCCCACGCCAGGGGCTGAGCTCGCGCCGATCTACCTGGACGCCATATATGCAGAGTCTCATATATGTGCTGTATAGTATGGCGCATGGCACTCGACGCCCTGATCCTCGGCCTCCTCGACCTGAGACCCATGACCGGCTACGACCTCAAGAAGGCGTTCGACGGTACGGTCGCCCACTTCTGGTCAGCCGACCAGTCGCAGATCTATCGCACCCTTGCCCGGCTCGAGCAGGACGGCCTCGTCGACGTCCGGGTCATCCCGCAGCCGGGCAAGCCGGACCGCCGCGAGCACCGGCTCACCGACGAGGGCCGGGCCTCGCTCGCGGCCTGGCTGCGGTCCCCGCTGCCCGACGACCGGCCAAGGGAGCCGTTCCTCGGCCGGCTCTTCCTCGTCGGCCGGGAGAACGATCCCGAGCTGGTCCGCGCCCTCCTCGCGGAGCGCCGGGCCGCGGCACGCCGTCTGCTCGCCACGCTGGAGAGCATCCCGGTCGTGGACGGCGACCTGGCCGCCCGGCTCCGGTCGGCGACGCTGCGCAACGGCATCCGGCAGATCCAGGCCGAGCTCACGTGGCTCGACGAGCTGGAGGCGGTCCTGTGAGCCAGCCGGTGAACCACCCCGCGGGCATCTACCTCGCGGAGCAGCGCCCCGACGCCGGCGAGTCGGTCCTGTTCCTGCACGGTGGCAGTGCCGCCGGCTGGTCGTGGACCGAACAGGCCGAGGCACTTCCCGACCACCACGCCCTCATCCCCGACCTGCCCGGGTTCGGCGCATCGGCGCGGCATCCGTGGACCGACCTCGCGACGACGGCCGACGAGCTGGCCGATCTCGTCCGCGAACGTGCCCATGACGGGAAGACCCATGTCGTCGGGCTGTCGCTCGGCGGCGTCGTGGGGGTGGCTCTCGCGGCGCGCCACCCGGACGTCATTCGGAGCGTCTTCGTGACCGGCGCGATCCTGCGCGGCGTGCGCGGGTTCGGCCGCTGGGCGGGACTGGCCCAGATTCGCCTCTTCGGCAGCCCCGGGTACTGGAGGACGATGGCCCGCGCGTACCGCATCCCACCGGACACGGTCGACCTGTTCGTGACGACGGGGCTCGGGATCGACCGCGACTCGGTCCGCCGGATGGTCCCGGAGATCTACGCCGGGGTCCCGGCTCGCGAGCTCGACGGGCTCCGCCGGCTGACCGCCCCGATTCTCGCGATCGTCGGCGAGCAGGAGTCCCGGACCTTCCGCGACGCGCTGGACGAGGTCACCTCCAGAGCGCCCCACGCGGCAGCGCGCCTCGCGCCGGGGATGCACCACATCTGGGACGTCGAGGACCCGGAGCTGTTCCACAGCACGCTGCTCCACTGGCTGACGACGGGCAACCCCTCCCCGGCCCTGCTCCCGGCCTGACCGGCCCGGGGCTCACCCCGAAGTCCGCCTCGACCACGCGGTTGCGCATGCTCGAGCGGCCCGGAGCATGCGCAACCGCGTGGTCGGAGCGGACCTTCGGCCAACCACCTGCACCGGTCCGTCCGCGCGGGTGCGCAGCCCGGCGGCGGCATAGCATGTCCAACATGCTCGCCGAGAAAGCGCTTACCTCCCGGATCCGCATCGACAGCTCCCGCCCGGCCCGGTCGGTTCTCCGGCTCCTCGCCCGCCGGCCCGGACGCATGTCGGTGGCGATCGTCGCCTTCACGGTCAAAGAGATCCCGATGTGGTTCCTCCCGGTGGTCACGGCCGCCGTCATCGACATCGTGGCCACCGGCGGGCAGGTCCGCGACGTGCTCGTCTGGTTCGCCGTGGCCGCCGTCCTGCTGCTGCAGAACTTTCCCAACCACCTCGTCTACACGCGCAACTTCATGACCGTGGTGCGCGACACCGGGGCAGGCCTCCGCAACGCGCTCGCCGCACGGCTGCAGAGCCTGTCGATCGGTTACCACACCCGGGCCAGCTCGTCGGTGGTGCAGTCCAAGGTGGTCCGCGACGTCGAGAACATCGAGGTGATGCTCCAGCAGGTCACCCATCCCCTGCTCTCGTCGATCATGGTGCTCGCCGGCGCGCTGACCATGACCGCCATCAAGGTCCCCCAGTTCCTGCCCGTCTACGTGCTGGCCGTGCCGCTCGCGCTCGGGCTGCGCTGGGCGACGGCCCGCCGCTCGCGCGACCGCAACGAGCACTTCCGTCGCGAGGTCGAGGGCTTCGCCTCCCGCGTGGGCGAGATGGCCTCGCTCATCCCGATCACCCGCGCCCACGGCCTGGAGCAGACGGCGGTCACGCGCCTGGCCGCGGGGGCCGACGGCGTGCGCCGCGCCGGCCTGCACCTCGACATGCTCAACGGCCGGGTCGCGTCGCTGTCCTGGGTGACCATGCAGCTGCTCGGCGTCACGTGCCTCGCGCTCGCCGCGATCTTCTCCCTCACCGGCTTCCTGCCCGTGACGCCGGGCGAGGTGGTGCTGCTGTCGGCCTACTTCACGCTGCTCACCCAGGGTCTGACCCAGCTGCTCATGCTGATCCCGGTCACGGCGCGCGGTATGGAGTCCGTGCGCTCGATCGCCGAGGTGCTGGAGGAGCCCGACCTCGAGGAGAACGCGGGCCGCCGCACCGTCGACGTCGTCGACGGCGAGCTGACGCTGGACCACGTGCACCACCGCTACCCCGGCTCCGACGACGACGCCCTGCACGACGTGACGCTCACCGTCCCGGCGGGCGAGACCGTCGCGTTCGTCGGCTCGTCCGGATCGGGCAAGTCGACGCTGCTGAACCTGGTGCTCGGCTTCATCCGCCCGACGTCCGGCCGGGTGCTCGTCGACGGCGCCGACGCGCAGGAGCTCGACCTGCGCACCGTGCGCCGCCACGTCTCGGTCGTGCCGCAGGAGTCGGTGCTGTTCGAGGGCACCATCCGCGACAACGTCACCTACGGGCTCCCGGACGCGCCCGACGACGTCGTCCGTGCTGCCCTCCGGGACGCCAACGCGCTGGACTTCGTGGACGCGCAGCCCCAGGGGTGGGACACCGTCGTCGGCGAGCGCGGTGCCCTGCTGTCGGGCGGCCAGCGTCAGCGCATAGCCATCGCCCGCGCCCTGGTGCGCGACCCGCGCATCCTGCTGCTCGACGAGGCGACGAGCGCCCTCGACACCGAGTCCGAGGCCCTCGTGAAGGAGGCGCTCGGCCGCCTGATGCGCGGGCGCACCACCCTCGTCGTCGCGCACCGGCTCTCCACGATCCGGCAGGCCGACCGCATCATCGTGCTGGAGCACGGCCGCATCGTGGAGCAGGGCACGCACGACCACCTGGTGGCACGTGGCGGCCGCTACGCGACCCTGCACGCGACCCAGGCGGGCTGACACGGCACGCGGTTGCGGCTGCCGGGGACGCGGTAGGCACATCCGGTATATCGCGGGCGTATCGAGAACGGCATACGCCACCGCAACGGGCGTCGGTCTGCACTGGGGGCGTGAACCACGACGAATCCTTGTCCGCTCCGGTGCGCAGCACGCGCGCGCCACGTGCAACCTAGGCTGCACGTATGCGCGTGCTGATCGTGGAGGACGAGCCCTACCTGGCCGAAGCCGTCCGGGACGGTCTCCGGCTGGAGGCGATCGCCGCGGACATCGCCGGCGACGGCGACTCCGCTCTGGAGCTGCTCCGCCTCAACTCCTATGACCTCGCGGTCCTGGACCGCGACATCCCCGGTCCCTCGGGCGACGAGGTCGCCCGGCGCATCGTCGCCTCCGGCAGCGGCATCCCGATCCTCATGCTGACCGCCGCCGACCGGATCGACGACAAGGCCTCCGGGTTCGAGCTCGGCGCCGACGACTACCTCACCAAGCCGTTCGAGCTCCGCGAGCTCGTCCTGCGGCTGCGGGCGCTCGACCGCAGGCGCGGGCACGCCCGGCCCCCGGTCAGCGAGATCGCGGGGCTCCGGCTCGACCCCTTCCGCAGGGAGGTCTACCGGGACGGCCGCTACGTCGCCCTGACGCGGAAACAGTTCGCCGTGCTCGAGGTGCTCGTCGCCGCCGAGGGTGGCGTCGTCAGCGCCGAGGAGCTCCTGGAGCGGGCCTGGGACGAGAACGCCGACCCGTTCACCAACGCCGTGCGCATCACGGTCTCGGCACTGCGCAAACGGCTCGGCGAACCCTGGCTCATCGCCACGGTGGCCGGTGTGGGCTACCGCATCGACACCCCACGAGGCGATGCGGGAGGAGACCGTGGATAGAGCGCCCGGTCCGAGCGTCCGCCTCCGGCTCACCCTCAGCTACGCGGGGTTCCTCATGATCGCGGGCACCTTGCTGCTCGCCACGGTGTGGCTGTTCCTGCTGCGGTACGTACCCGACGAGGCGATGTCCAACCGCGGAGGCTTCGTTCCCAACCGTGGCGACCTCCAGGACGCTTTCGCACCGAAGGCAGCCCTCGCGATGGTGTTCCTGCTGGTGTTCGGTCTGGTGGGTGGCTGGGTTCTCGCCGGCCGGATGCTCGCCCCGCTGACTCGCATCACCGAGGCCACCCGCAGGGCCGCGACCGGATCGCTGTCGCACCGGGTGGGGCTGGAGGGTGGCAACGACGAGTTCCGGGAGCTCGCCGACGCCTTCGACACCATGCTGGCCAGGCTCGAGGCGCAGGTCACCGAGCAGCAGCGCTTCGCGGCCAACGCCTCCCACGAGCTGCGCACCCCGCTGGCGATCTCGCAGACCCTGCTCGACGTCGCCCGGAACGATCCGGGACGGGGCGCCGACGAGCTCGTCGACCGTCTCTACGCCGTCAACTCCCGGGCGATCCAGCTCACCGAGGCCCTGCTGCTGCTCAGCCGCAGCGACCAACGGGCGTTCACGCGCGAACCCGTCGACCTGTCCCTGGCCGTGGAGGAGGCTACCGAGACGCTCCTCCCCCTCGCCGAAGGACGCGGCATCACCATCGAGACGTCCGGCGACATCACTCGGACCATCGGGTCGCAGGCGCTCCTGCTGCAGATGACCACGAACCTGGTCCACAACGCGATAGTCCACAACCTGGCCGACGGCGGCAGCGTGTGGGTCAGCACCACAGCCTTCGCCGACGGCGTGCTGCTCACCGTCGAGAACACCGGCGCGCACCTCGACCCGCGGCTGGTGTCGACGCTCACCGAACCGTTCCAGCGGGGCACCGAACGCGTCCACAGCGACTCGGGTGTGGGCCTCGGCCTGGCGATCGTGCGGAGCATCGTCCAGGCGCACGACGGCGCCCTCACCGTGGCCGCCCGGCCCACCGGCGGGCTACGCATCACGGTGCGCCTGCCCGCCGCGATCGTGCCGGACGCCGTCCCGTACCACTGACGGCAGTCCGTTGCGGCAGGCCGAGCCGCAGGTGGGCGGCGCGCGGTGGGCGCGCGCATATCGTCGGCATATCGAAAAGAGGAGACGCTCGGGCAACGTCGACCCCGCTTCGCTTGGAGCATGACTCGACAGGAGCTCGCCCAGCCCCCCGCACATGCCAACGCTTCCGACCGGCGACCGGGCCGCCGTCCGCGCCGGCGTCTCACCGTATTCGGTCTCATCGCGGCGGCCGTAGCCCTGGCCGCCGTATTCGGTGCCTACCCCCTGTTCGACCGCGCCGCTGCGCCGGTCGTGCTGGCCGTCGGCGACGCGCTGGACACGAGCCCTGACCCCGCCGGGTCGACCGGTGTGGCCGGTGGCGAGCTCCCCGACGGCACCGCGACGCTCGACGACGACCTCCCGGCCATCACCGGGCTCGATCCGGAGCTCCGCGAGGCCGTCCGCCAGGCAGCGGCGGACGCGGCCGCCGACGACATCGACTTCTGGATCACGAGCGGCTGGCGCAGTCCCGCCTTCCAGGAGCACCTGTTCGACGAGGCGGTCCGGACGAAGGGCCTGGCCGAGGCCCGTCGCAAGGTCAGCACCCCCGAGCAGTCGGCGCACGTCAGCGGCGAGGCCGTCGACATCGGGCCGACCGAGGGTGACTACTGGTTGATCCAGCACAGCACCGACTACGGGCTGTGCCAGGTGTACTCGAACGAGATCTGGCACTTCGAGCTCCTGACTGAGCCGGGCGGCACGTGCCCGCCGATGCTCGACGGCGCGGCCGGCTGACCCGGCGGCTCGTGCCGACCTCGGTTCAGCCCGCGGCCCGTCCGAGCACCGCCAGGAGGGCGGGCAGCGCGTCACCCTCCGGGATGCGTTCCTGCTCGATGCGTCGGACCTCCGCCGGTCCGGCCGTGGCCACGGCGTGGTACGCAGCCGTCTCTGCCGGGCTCAGGTCCGGGAGGTGCGCGGACGAGGGCGGGATCGGCCGGCCCTCCTTGTCTGTGCTGACGCCGAGGGACGCATAGCGCTGCGCGGCCGGTCCGTCCATGAGGATCGAGGAGACGGCGCGGCCCGGCGCCCCTGCGCTGCTCGGCGCGGCCAGCGCACGCCGGAAGTGGGCAAGGATCGCGAAGCCGTCGGCGTCGATGTCGCCCCAGTAGACGACGTTCTGCGCGTGCCGGACCCAGGAGACGTCCGACAGGAGCGAGGCCGCCGCCCTTCCTCCGCCCTCCACGACGATCGTGCCGTCCACGTCCGGGAACCACAGCCGGCTGTCGCGGTTCTCGACGACGAGGACGGTACTGGGCTCGTACGCGAGATCGTGCATGTCGCCGGTGGTCCACGCGTCGTGCCGCCGCCCGCCGGTCGCCAGGTACTCGGGATCGACGTACGTCAGGTGCACGACGGCGAGCCGGGGCCGCAGCTCGGCGCGCAGGTCCCGCCCGGTGACCTCCCGCAGGACCCGGCCGTGCTGCTCCAGCCACTTCGAGTGCATCTCGGGCGCGCGCACCTGGCGCGCCGTCGACCCGCTGAGGTCCGGGTGCTCCGCGAGCCACGTGACGGCGTTCAGCAGCACCCGGACATCGACGTCGGACAGCCGCGCCACGCCGCGGAGCATCGCCGGAGTGAGCACGGCCCCCGCCTCGCCCAGCTCGCGGGCGATCGTCCGCGCCCGGTCGACGTCGACCGCAGGCACCGCCGCACCGACCCGCCGGACCAGTGCCAGGGCAGCGTCCAGCCCGGTGACCACGAGCTCCGCCGCCACCTGGTCGGGCACTCTCTCCACGACGATCCGGGAGACGGCGACCTCGACGCCGGGCAGCCCCTCGCCCGCGACGTCGTGCCACACGTGCGCCCAGTCGTGCCACCGGTCGAATCCAAGACCGGCGACGTCGGAGCCCGACCGCACCCCGGGGCGGAGCCGGACGGGCTCGGCGTCCGCAGCCTCGGCGCAGACCGCCGCGGCCCACCGCTGGGTGATCGCGGCCGCCACCCGTTCGCCTGCCTCTCGCGGCGAGACGAGCCGCACGCTCACGGCCCTTCGGGCGCGGCGGGCTCGGCGACCCCCGCCACCGCCTTCGTCCGCGACCGGCCCGAGGCGTCCTTGAGGACCACGTACTTCAGGTCGACGTGCGGTTCCAGGGCGCTGTACTTGTCGTTGGGCGCACCGATGATGAGCTGGAAGCCGAGGCCGCGCCAGGCACCGACCGCGCGCCCCGTGAACCGGGCGTCGGCCTTGATGAGCGCCTCGTCGAGGAACACGGGGGCGTACCGCGGCCGCTCCGCGCCGGCATCGCCGAGCTGGTAGCGCAGCGCCGCGCCGACGATGAACGCGACCAGCTCCTGCGACTCCCCGCCGGACTTCTCCCCGATGCCGTCGTAGTGCGCCACGTGGTTGCCGTCCAGGTCCACCTTCTCGGCGCTGAGCCGCACGTGTCGCCGCACGTCCACGAGGTCGGCGAAGTCGGGCGCGTTCCGGCGGATGCGGTCGATCACCTTGGCCATCCGCAGGTACCGCCGCTCGCGCTCGGCGTCGGTGGCCTCGCGGGTCAGCGACTCGCGCAGGTTGCGCAGCTCCTTGCGGAACGCCCCGACCACGGAGGACTGGTTGTCGCGCGCGTCGATCCGGAGCCGGTGCTCGTCGTCGGCGAACGGGAGGTTCGCGAGGATGTCGTTGACCGGGCCGATCCGCTCCTTGATCTCGCGGACCGAGCCGGCCAGCGCCCGGTACAGGTCCGTGAGGTCGTTGCCCGACAACCGCAGGAGGCTGTTGCGCCAGTCCGTCTCCAGCTCGTGGAGCCCGTTGGTCTCCAGGTCCGTCAGGATCCGGTCGTAGTCGGCGAAGGACGCGTCCGGGTCGGTCCCCAGGTTCGGGTCGTGCCAGCGCTCGCGGAAGTTCTCGAAGGTCCGGCGCAACGCCTCCCGGGCGGTGCCGAGCGCGGTCTGCGCGGCTTCCCGGTCCGCCCTGAGCCGTTCGGTGGCCTGCCGCAGCGCCCCGTCGAACGCCTCGAGCGCGGCTGCCGCGGCCGCGCCACCGCCCGCTGCGTCGACGTCGGCGGCCTGGAACAGCGCGTCGAGGTAGTCGCGCTGGTCCGGCCCGACGACGATCTCGGCGGCCTCGGCGTCGTCGAGGGCCTGCTGGGCGGCGTCCACGTCGTCGGTGACGGCGGTCCAGCGCGCCTCCAGCGCGTCGGCGCGCGCCGTCGTCTTGCCGAGGTCCTGGTTGAGGGCGTCGATCTGCTTCTCGAGCGTGCCTGACTGGTCCCGCAGGCGGGTGATCTCGGGGTTTCCGGCCGTGACCTCGTGGATGACCTGCGCCCAGCGGGAGCGTTCCGCCTGGACCGCGGCGACGTCCACCTGGTCCCAGGTCAGGCCGCTGACCGTGCGGTACGCGGCGAGCTCGTCGTCGTGCCGGTTGAGACGCGCGTCGGCGTCCGCGACGCGGCGTTCCGCCTCGGCGAGCCGTTCGCGTGCCTGGCCTATGCGCTCGTCGAGGTCGGCCAGCGCGCGGCCGTTGGTGAAGCCGAGCACGTTGGACCTGAGGTTTCCGCCGTGCGCACCGCGGTGGCCCTCGGACTGCTGGCCCGACCGGGTGAGCGCCATCTTGTGCTGCCCCAGCTGGCCCGGCGTGTCCACGCAGACGTAGGCGAAGCGCTGCGCCAGCTCGTGCTTGAGCCAGCCGGCGAAGGGTCCGCCGCGGACGTCGAGCCGACCGGGGAGGGTCCGCGTGTCGACGCCCAGCTCGTCGCGCATCCCGGTGGGTACCCCCTCGAACCGGATGCGGGTGGACGTCGGGACGGCGTCGATCGCCTTGCGGAAGGCCTGGATGCGCGCCGTGTCGATCAGCATCTTGGTCGCGAAGCCGCCCAGGGCGAGGTTGAAGGCCCCGCGCCAGAGTTCGAACTCGGTGCGGACCTCCAGGAGCTCGCCCACGAACGGCAGGTCCTCGGGGGTCAGCCCCGCCGCCTCGGCCAGCGTGGCGCGGGCCCGGTGCAGGTGGTCGGGGATGTTGCCGCGCCGCTCGGCGGCCGCCGACCGTTCCGCCTCGAGTTCGCCGAGGTGGGTGCGCGCGGCGTTCCTCGCTGACATCGCCTCGCCGAACGTGTCGCGCGCCGCCTTCTTCGTGCCGACGTCGTTCAGGGCCGCACCAGCGCGGGCGGCCACCGCGGAGAACTCGGCCTCCGAGGTGGCCTCCGCTTCCAGCACGCCCAGGGCGTCGTCGAGCCGCCCGCGAGCCCGCTCGACCTCGGCCAGCCGCGAGTCGACGCTCTTGAGCTCGCGCTGCGCGGTCGCCAGCCGGTCGCCGCCCGACGCGCGGAGAGTCTCCAGCACGCCGTCCAGCTCGGACTTCGCCGCGGTGATCCGGACCCTGGTCTCCTCGGCACGCCCCGACGCCGCGCGGTGCTCGGCCTGCAGGTCGTGCTCGACGGCGCGCAGCAGGCCGAGCCGCCGCCCGTTGCGCCACAGTGCCGCGGGCGACGTGTCGTCGGAGAAGGACCCGATCTCGTCGATGACCCGCAGCCGCTCGACCGCGCCCTCGACGGCCGCGCGGTAGCCGCGGATCGGCGAGAGCGCGCCCACCTGCTGGCGGGCAGTGATCATCTGCTCACGGGTGCCCGCGAGCTTGTCGAAGTGCTCGACCACCTCGTCGGCCTTGGCCAGGGTCTCCGGCTCCTCCAGTACCATGGCCTTGTAGAGGGCGTCCACCGTGGTGATCTGCTGGCCGGCCTGGATGCGGCCGAGCAGCGCCACCGCCTTGTTGCCGTCGCCCGACGCGCCGATGCCGAGCGTCGAGTGCAGGCGGGCCGTGAACTCCCGGTCGGTGTCGAAGCACGTCAGCCCGGCCGCCGTGACCTCGGTACGGGCGAGCCTCTGGGCGGCGGCCCGCTCCAGGCCGCGCAGGTCGAAGGCGCCGTCGCCGGTGGCCCGCAGCGGGACGACCTCCTCGAGGGTGCGCGCGGCGGACGGGACGTACCAGGCGCGGACGGCGGTGAAGTGCGTGCCGGACTGGTCCACCCAGGTCATCGCGATGGCCGACCAGGTGTCCCGGCCGTCGCCCCGCAGCACGCGCTGGCGGGTGCCGTCGTCGGTCCGGGACTCGTCGATCTTGCCGCGCGCGTACGACAGGATGTTGCGCTGGTCCTTGCCGCGCGGCCGCCCGACGACGCTGCCGTTGGACGCACCATTGAACGGCGTCGTATGCGGCATGAGGAGCGCGATGTAGGCGTCCATCAGCGTCGACTTGCCGGAGCCGGAGCCGCCGGAGAGCAGAGTCGCCGTCGTGGCCAGGCGCACCTCGTGGTGGCCGTCGTAGCCGCCCCAGTTGACCAGCTGGAGGTCGCGCGCGACCCACTGCTGGCCGGTCGACGCCGCGGGGATCATCCCGAACAGGGTGTCGATCATCGTCATCGCTGGTTCTCCTGGTTCTGCTCGTTCTGCGCACGCAGCCACTCCCGCAGCTCTCCGAGCCGCTCGTTGCTGAGCACGATCTCGACCAGGGGCGTGACGCGGAACCGGCCCTCGGACTCCTCCTCAATGAGCCCTTCCTTCTCCAGCCGCTTGACGGCGGTGCGGATCTCCGTCTGCCGCGCAGCCAGGTTCTTGTCGTCCGGGTCGAAGAACGTCAGCACCGTCTGCTCGACCTCCTCGACGTCCACCCGTGCCGAGGACTCGCCAGCGCCCTGCTCCCGCTGGAAGACGGTGCGCAGATGGACCAGGACCAGCGTCTCCGCGCGGCTGTACGGGTCGTCCTTCAACAGGATCGGGACGTCCAGCTCGGCGGGGCGGACCTGCTTCTTGTACGCGATCCCCCGGTCGTGGTCCACGACGAGGTGGACGAACAGGTCGTGCAGCCGGGACTCGATCACATGCTGGTTCTCCAGGAGGGTCCGCCACTGCGCCGGGTTCCGGTCCGCGACGAGGAACCTGCCCCGCAGCAGCCGGACCAGCACCCGGCGCACCGCCGCGTCCAGCGTTCCCGAGTCGCCCGCGAACAGCTGCTCCGGATCCTCCTCCATCGGCACCGGCTCGATGAACCCGCCGCCGTCCTCTGTCACGTCCTCTGTCCCGTGCTCGGCCACGTGCTCTGAACTGTGCTCCTCGACGGCGGTCTCACTCATCGGTGTCGTCCTTCGTGCGTCGCTTCGTGTCGTGCTCGGTGTGCTGCTCGGTGTACGGCTCGGTGTCGTGCTGCGTGCCGTGCCCTGTGCCCTGCTCCGTGTCGACGTCCGCGTCGCGCTCCGTGTCGAGGCTCAGGCCCGCCGCCGTCCCCACCGTGACGCCGCCGAACGCGAACCGCCGCCGCGAGCCGTCGGGCCGGATCGCCTCGACGACCGCCACCTGGTCCGTCTCGGTCATGCCCTGGTCGTCCGCGAGCTCCAGCAGCCCGAGCAGGTCCACCGGCCGCCGGATCTCCTCGGGTGCGGCGCTGAACACCGCGGCGAGGTCGGCGCGGCCGTCGTCGCCGTCGGTCGTGGGCCCGGCGGCGAACGAGGCGAGGTGCTCGCGCAGCTCGGCGTAGTGCGGGCCGCCCCACTCGCGGGCGCCGTCCTCCAGGTCGGTGTCCGCGCCGTCGTCCGGTGCCTGCAGCGGGGCCGGGGGCTGCGGCGGGCTCAGGTCGCTCGTCGACTGGCGCAGGTGCGCGACGTCCGCCACGGGCAGCCTGCGCAACGGGTCGACCTCCTGGCCCCGGCGCGTCGTCGGCACCCACGCCTGGAAGCTGATCATGACCTCGCGCAGCAGCTCGTCGACCTGCCGGTCACGCAGCGGATCGTGGTTGCGCACCTGGGTCGTGATGACGTGGGACGCCTGGCGCTGCGCCTTGATGACCTCCGCGACGCCCTGCTCGATCCGCCGTCCGACATCGCGCAGCTCGGTGCGCTGCTGCCCCGGCAGCCGCCCCGTGAAGCGGTGCCGCAGCACCGTGTCGAGCTGGAGCGACAGCTCGTCGATCCGCTCCGGGTCGCCGATCAGCCGCAGCGCGCCGGCGAAGGCCCTGCCCTCGGGCGTGGTCGTCATCACCTGCTCGCCGCGCTCCAGGTACTCGCGCAGCACGTCGCCCGAGGGCCGCTCGTCCTGGCGAAGCGCTGTCACCACGTCCCGCTGCATCGCCTTGATCGACTCCGCCACGCGCGCGAAGTCCGCCGGCAGCTCGCGCACCAGGTGCAGCACGTTCTCCGCCTCCTCCAGCAGCACCTCGTCGTCGACCTCGTCGACCTCGCCCGTGCGCTGGATCCGTGCCAGCTCGTCCTGGAGCCGCCTGATCTGCGCATCCAGGCGCGACATGCGCACCAGCACGTCGGGGTCGGAGTCCTGGGCGAGCCGCTCCACCGCGTCCAGCAGCGTCCGGACCCGCGACTCCGAGACCCGGGCCCTGGTTCCGCCGGCCCGCCCGGCGACCTCCAGCGCGCCGACCGCGTGCGCAGAGAGCTGGTACACCTCGATGTCCCCGTCGACGATCTGACGTTTCAGCCAGCCGACGTCGGCCCACTGCCGGCACAGCTCGCGTGCGCTGCCGACCGGGATGGCCCGGGTGCCGTCAGCGTTCAGCTCGTACCCCTGGGCGCGCAGCTGGTCCAGGGCATCACCGATCTCGGTGTGTGCCTCCGCGACGGGCACGGTCGGCCGCTCGGGTGTGAAGACGAGCGTCAGCAGCGAGACGACGAGGGGGGCATACCTCCGGTGGAGCAGGTCGAGCATGGGCTCCTGGAAGGCGCGGAGCGCACCGAGATACGCACCCTCTGCACGAGTAATCATCGCCGGTCAGAGTACGTCGGACCGGTGACATTCACCGCGCCGTCATCCACAGGCGGCCGGTCCGGACCCGGCAAGCCGCGGCCGTGCGCCGGCGTCGGTGAGGGTGCCGACGTCGTCCACCCACTGCTCGATGCCGCCGCGGTGCGCCAGCGCGCGCACCTCCGGGTCGGTGATCGCGCCGCGCAGCGCGCCGGTGACTCCCTCGCGCAGCCCCGTGAACGGCCGGTCGAAGAACGGCTCGCACGCCGGCCCGTCCAGCGTCGGCAGACCGACGGCACGCTGCCGCTCGTGCAGCACCTCGCACGCCGCACGCAGGGCGGCGTCGCGCTCTGGCCAGGTGGGTGCCGCGAGCGCCTCGGCCAGGTGCGGGCCGGCCGACGGCGCCACGGGGAGCCGGCCGAACAGCGTCCCCGCCCACTTGGGGTACGGCGGCCAGCGTCGTTCCAGGAGGGAGCCGAGCCGGACCAGTGCCGTGACCAGGCGTGCGGCGATCAGCCGGGAGCCGAGGTCGTCGCCGCGCTGCCCGGTGCGCCCCACGAACGGCAGCTCCTGCTCGATCCGCGTCCAGTCGGCCGCCAGCACGTGCAGCCACACGTCGTGGGGGTACCAGGCGAGCCGCTCCCGCAGCGCGGTGATCTCGCCGGCCGTGTCCTCGAACACCGGCCCGGCCGTGACCTCCAGCACGGACTGCCCCGTGAGCGACAGCCAGTCCGGCACGCTCAGGCCGCCGCCGACGTCGAGCCCCGTGCGGGTCCGGACGAAGTCGGCAGGCGCCGCGATCTCGACCCGGTGCCGGACCGTCGGGTCCCACGTGAGCGGGAACGCCGTCGGCCACCCCTGGTACTCGGCCGGGAGCGACGCGGCAAGGACCTCGTCGACCTCGTCCGCGCTGTCGGCAGGGACCAGCAGCGTGAGCCGGAGTCCCCAGTCGTGGTCACGGGAGGTGTCGTCGTCGAGCCCCAGCACGTCCGAGCCGGTTCCGAGCCGACCTGCCGCGCGCGGCACGTCGGGCAGCTTGCGCTCCAGGATCGGGCGGACGACGTCGGCCCAGTACGCGCGGGCGAGCTCGGTTCCGGACATGCGGCCAACATAGGAGCCGGTCGGGGGGCGGTCCAGGTGAATGAGTGGGGACGACGCCGACGTCGGTCTCGGCAGCCTGCCCGGCGGGACAATGCTCGGCGGTGCACGGATCGGCGGTGCATGCTTCGCGGGGCAGAGTGTGCTGCCTTGGAGGGTGCCAGGTGGGGTGAACTGTGATCGGCTCAGCCTCGTACTTATCGCCTGCACCGAATTGTTCAGCCTGGATGGATTACCCATGGCCAGGGTGAACGAAGTTCACCAGACCTGGCACCCCCTCCCCGTGTATACGTCACCCGAGGAGCCGAGCGACCGAGCCGGCCGGCCTCGCCGACCCCGACGAGACCGCTCACCGCACGTTCGCGGTGACGGCCCGCGCCGTGAAGCAGGTCGAGCCGCCCACGTAGATGCGGTCGCCGTCGGTCAGCCAGCGCCGCTCACCCTGCCGCAGCGGCTCAGCGGGGACGGCCTCGCCGCGCCCGGCGACGTAGGTGCCGTTGGCCGACCCGAGGTCGATGACGCTCCACCCGCCCTCCACCCAGGCGAGCTCGCAGTGCCTGCGGGACACACCGGTGTCGTCGCAGACGATGTCGGGCACGACACCGCGGCTGCGCGACGCGCGACCGACCACGAGGCGCGCGCCCGTCAGCGGCACGACGGCGTCGACCGACGGGGCGACCAGGGTGTCCTCGGGGATCTGGTCGGTCGACCACTCGAAGTCCGACCGGACCTCGACGGCCCACGCCGTTGGATCGTTCTCCCTCCGCATCGGCCGGACGTCCGGCAGCACCACGCGCGGCAGGGTGATCGAGTCGTCCAGGCGGGGCGCCGCACCGACCCGGACCGCGAGCAGGGGGACGTGCTCCCGGACGACGACCGGGTGGGCGGCCAGCATCCTGGCCAGATTCAGCGCGCCGTCGAGCGGGAGCCCGGCGCTGGGCTGCACGCGGACGTCGTCCCGCTTCTCCAGGAGGTGCTGGAGCACCATCGACCGGAACATGGGCGCGTGCATCAGGAGCTTGCCCGTGGTGACCGCCACCGGCTCGACGCCGGGATGGCGCAGCACCGCGCACAGGCCGTCCGCCAGGGACCGGGCCGCCTCGTCGAGGATCTCGCGGCACGCCAGGTCGCCGTTGCCCGCCGCCCGGATGACCTCCGGCGCGAAGCCGGCGAACACGGACACGTCGGTGACGGCGGCCCAGCGCTCACGGCGCCCGAAGTGCCGCTCGGCGGCCTGCACCAGACCCGGCGACGCCCCCACCCGGCGACCGTCCATCGACCGCGCGGCGGCGTCCAGCCCGCGTCGGCCGATCCACGCGCCGCCGCCGTTGTCGCCCACGTGCGGTCCCATCCCGTCGGCGAGATGCCACCGCCCGACGTCGTCGCACGCCACCGCCACCGCACCGGTCCCGACGGCGAGCGTGGCGCCCGGTCCCGAGCCGAGGGCGCCAAGGTGGGCCGTGACCGCGTCGCTCGACACTGCGGTCGAGCTGGTGCGCAGCTCCTCAGCGAGGATGTCGTGCACAAGGTTGGGGTCGAGGCTCCCCGCCTGGGTCTGCGACCGGAACCCGCGCATGCCGACGGCGGCAGCCGCCACCCGGGGGCGCCCACCGAACTCTGCCGCGAACCCACGGCACAGGTTCCGCACCACGTCCGGCACGGTCGAGCGCCCGGCGACGACGGTGGCAGGCGGTCCGGTGACCTCGTAGGACCGGCCGCCCGGCCCCGTGCTGACCCGCAGGCGCGAGCCCGTGCCGCCGATGTCGACACCGGCTACCCCGGCGTCCGCTCTCGGGGCCCTTGCCCCACCCTGCTGACCAGTCGCTATCGGCACCGGGCCATAGTCACCCGAGATGTCGAAGTCCGCTATGCGGCGAGTGTCATATGCACTCGGCACCTGCCGGCTTCGCGTAGCGAGCGGACCTGGGACAGGACAGGCTGGTGGCGAGGACGTCAAGGACAGAGGACGTCAAGGTTATGGAGGAGGCCGGCCGTGCCACGTACCGCCGCTGCCCGCGGCAAGCCTGCCCGCCCGGGCGCCGAGGAGTGGGTGCCCGCGAGCGCCGACGTCGGGAAGCTCGCGCAGGCGGTGCACGACTGCCGTGGCTGTGAGCTGTGGGGTCCGGCGACCCAGGCCGTCTTCTCGGCCGGGCCGGACGACGCCGCGCTGCTGCTGGTCGGCGAGCAGCCGGGCGACAGTGAGGACCGCGAGGGCGAGCCGTTCGTCGGCCCGGCGGGGCGGGTGCTGGCCGAGGCGCTGGAGGCCGCGGGCGTGGACGCGGAGCGGGTGTACGTGACCAACGCCGTCAAGCACTTCCGGTTCACCGAGCGGGGCAAGCGACGGCTGCACAAGAAGCCGGACGTCGCGCACATCCGGGCGTGCGCGCCGTGGCTGGAGGCGGAGCTGTCGGCCGTGCGTCCGCGCGTGGTGGTCGCGCTCGGGGCGACGGCGGCCCGGGCGGTGCTGGGGCGCGAGGTCCGGATCGGCGCCGAGCGGGGTCGGGTGCTCGACGGCGAGGCGCACGAGGTCGTGGTCACCACGCACCCCTCGGCGCTGCTGCGGCTGCGGGACCGGTCGGCGTACGGCGCGGAGCTCGACGCGCTGGTCGCGGACCTGCGGACGGCGGCGGAAGCGGCCGGGGCCGACGCGGCGGGCTGACGGAGGGGCTCAGGCCGCCGGGTCGAGCACCACCTTCACGCAGCCGTCCTCCTTGCGCTGGAACATCGCGTACGCCTCGGGGGCGCGCTCGAGCGGCCACCGGTGGGTCCTCAGGTCCAGCACGCCGAGCGGGTCGGCGGGGTCGGCCGCGAGCCGCAGCAGGCCGTCGGTCCAGTGCCGGACGTTGGCCTGTCCCTGCCGGATCGTCACCTGCTTGTCGAAGAGGCGCAGCATCGGCAGCGGGTCCTTCGCACCCCCGTACACGCCGGACAGGGAGACGACGCCGCCGCGGCGCACCAGCTCGATGGCGGTGAGCAGGGCCGCCAGGCGGTCGGTACCGGCGTGCTTGACCAGTGGCTTCCCGATCGCGTCCGGCAGGATCCCGGCGGCCTTCTGCATGGTCTCCGCGACCGGGGACCCGTGCGCCTCCATGCCGACGGCGTCGATCACGGAGTCGGGTCCGCGCCCACCGGTGAGGTCTCGGACGGCGTCGGCCAGGTCCTTCCGGCCCGAGTCGATGACGGTGGCGCCGTGCCGGGCCGCCATCGCCAGCCGCTCGGGCACCAGGTCCACCCCGATGACGAGGCCTGCCCCGCGGTGCGCGGCGACCCGGGCCGCCATCTGGCCGACCGGTCCCAGGCCGAGCACGAGCACCGAACCGCCGTCGGGCACCTGCGCGTACTCGACACCCTGCCAGGCGGTGGGCAGCACGTCCGAGAGATACAGGTACCGCTCGTCCGGCCCACCGTCGTCGGGCACGACGACGGGGCCGTACTGCGCCTGCGGCACCCGCAGGTACTCTGCCTGACCGCCGGGCACCTGCCCGTACAGCCTGGTGTAGCCGAACAGCGCCGCTCCGCTGCCCTGCGCGGTGACCTGGGTCGTCTCGCACTGCGACTGCAGGCCGCGACGGCACATCCAGCACGTCCCGCAGGCGATCCCGAACGGCACCACCACCCGGTCGCCGACGCGGAGGTCGCCCGCCGCCGGGCCGACCTCCTCGACCACGCCCATGGCCTCGTGCCCGATCACGTCGCCGGCGTCGAGGAACGCGCCCAGCACCCCGTAGAGGTGCAGGTCGGAGCCGCAGATCGCCGTCGAGGTGACGCGCACTATCGCGTCGTTCGGTTCCTCGATCCGCGGGTCGGGAACCGTCTCGACGCTGACGTGCTCCCGGCCCTGCCACGTGACTGCTCTCACGGTCCCTCCTCACGCCGTGCCGACCCGTCCACGCTGACACCGCCCCACCCCACCCGCATCTCGCCGGCCGGGCACCGTTGAGTGCTGGGTATTTGTCGGCACGAGGGGTCAGACTCGACAAATACCCAGCACTCAACGGTGGGGGGCGGGAGCTACTCGTAGCGGAGAGAGGAGATCGGGTCCTGTCTGGCCGCTCGCAGCGCCGGCAGGGTCCCCGCGAGGAACGCGATGCCCATGACGGCGAGCACGACCGTCGCGACGGTCACCGGGTCGAAGGCGACGAGGGTCAGCCCCGGGAGGTCGGCCAGCAGCGTCCCGGAGAAGCTGTTCACCAGCTGCCCTGCGCCGATCGCCCCGAGCACGCCCAGAGCGCTGCCGACCAGGCCGATGACGACCGCCTCGATGCTGAACAGGGAGAAGACGCGGCCGCTGGACAGCCCCATCGCCTTCATGAGCCCGACCTCCCGGGTCCGTTCCTGGACCGCCATGAAGAGCGTGTTGACGATGCCGATGCCCGCCGCGACCAGCGCGATCACGGCGAACCCGTTCAGGACGAGCACGATGCCGTCGATGACCGCGGTGAACGTGCCGAGCTGGTCCTCGAGGGTGCTGCCGAGGTAGCCGGCGTCGTCCAGCCGGTCCTGCAGCGCCTGGACCTCCGCCGTCCCGGCGCCGGCGTCGAACCATACGGACGCCTGTCCGTACTGTGTGGCCGCCGCCTCGGACGCGCCGGTGGTCTGCAGGTCGAAGAGCGCCTCGGTGAGCACGTCGTTCGGGATCGCGCCGGCGCCGCTGATCACTCCCGGCTCGGCGACACCGACGATCGTCGCCTCCGTGGTCACCTGGGCTCCCGTCCCGTCGGTGACGGCGAGCCGCACGGTCTGCCCGACGGCGTCCTGCGCACTGCCGAGCTCCAGCGGCTCGAGATAGCTCTCGGGCAGCACGAGCTGCGGCTCGTCGGCGTCGAGATCGACCTGCCGGCCGGACGCCAGCTCGGCTTTCATCCCCGGCACGAACTGCGAGACCGACAGCTGGTACTTGTCGCCGCCGTCGTGCTGGACGTAGTCGGTCGCGACCTGCTTGACCGGCTGGACGCTCTGGACGCCCTCGATGTCCGCGATGGTGTCGATGTCGTCCTCCGACAGCGCGACCGTCGTCGCGCCGGGCGGACCGTCGGCCTCCATCTGGTCGGGGTCGTACTCCGCCGGGCCCTCCGTCGGCACGTCCTCGGCCACCTTGGTCACCGTCATGACGTCCTCGACCCCCACGGAGGCGACCGTGTCGTCGAGGTAGCTGTTGACCCCCGTGCCCAGGCCGTTCGTCAACGACAGCGTGAAGGCGCCGATGAAGATGGCCAGCACGGTCAGGCTGGTGCGCAGCCTCGACCGGAACGAGTTGCGAAAGGCGGTGGCGACGACGTCGACGGCCTTCATGCCGCCACCCCCTCTGGCACCGCGACGAGACCGTCACGGATGAACACGCTGCGGTCGCACCGGGCAGCGAGGTCCTCGTCGTGCGTGACGACCACCAGGTTGATGCCCTGGCGCCGGTTGAGGTCGAAGAGGATGTCCTCGACCACCGCGCCGGTGGCCGTGTCCAGGTTGCCGGTCGGCTCGTCGGCGAAGATCACGCGCGGCCGGTTGATCAGCGCGCGGGCGATGACCACGCGCTGCTTCTGCCCGCCGGACAGGTCGTTGGCCCGGTTGCCGGCCTTGTCGTCGAGCTCGAGCTGGGCGAGCGCCGCCATCCCGCGGGCGGTGCGCTCGCGGCGCGAGACCCCGGCGATCTTCAGCGGGAGCGTCACGTTGTCGAGCACGCTGGCCTGGGCGTTGAGGAAGAACTGCTGGAAGACGAACCCGAACGCGCTGTTGCGGGTCTGGTTGAGCTGCTTGGCCGACAGCCGCGCGGTGTCGGTCCCGTCCAGGGTGATGGTCCCGGAGGTGGGCCGGTCGAGCAGGGCGAGCAGGTGCATCAGGGTCGACTTGCCCGAGCCGCTCTTGCCGATGATCGCCATGGACTCGCCCTCGGCGATGTCCAGGTCCAGGCCCTTGAGCGCCTCGAAGGCACTCGGGCCGGAGCCGTAGGTCTTGTGCAGGTTGCTGACGGAGAGCAGTGGGGATGCCACGTCGGCCGCCTCTCTCGTGGTGCCGGAGATGTTGACGTGGTCCAATCTCGCCGACAGCGAGCCCGCGCGAATCGCCCTGACGGTGACTCTCGTGTACCGCGCTGGTATTACTCCCCCACCGCTGACGCCGGCTGACACCAGCCGACACCACGCATGGTGTCGTTCATGACGCCATACCTCTTGCGCAGACACCACGCATGGTGTCATAGTGGCGTCATGGACCTCACGAGATATGTCGACGAGCTGCAGCGCCAGCTCTCCACCGCGGCCGCCGCGGGCGGGGACGAGGTGCGGGAGATCGCCGGCCGACTGACCGCACCGCTCGACGCCGCCGCCCGGCTCGTCCTGCTCGAGGCCCTCTCGGCGGCGGCCGGCGAGATCTCCGCCGAGCTCGCACCCGGGTCGGTCGACGTTCGGCTGCGCGGCGGCGAGCCGGAGTTCGTCGTCGCCGCGCCCGCCGCCGTCGTCGAACCCGCAGCCACTGCGACGTCCGCACCGTCCTCAGCGCTGCCCCCCACCGGGCAGCAGGTCAGCGGGTCGCCGGTCACCGACGCGGAAGCGGGTGCCACCACGCGCACCACCCTGCGCCTGCCCGACCACCTCAAGACGCGGGCGGAGGGAGCCGCCGCCCGCGACGGCGTCTCCGTCAACACGTGGCTCGTGCGGGCGGTCGCCGCCGCCCTCGACCAGCCCACGGGACGACCCGCCCCGCAGACCGGCCCCGGCCTGCCGAGCGGCAACCGCCTCACCGGCTGGGTGCGCTGACCGCCCGCCGCGACACCACCCCGACACCACTCCTCCCGCCACCCTCTTGCCCACACCTGGAGCCGTCATGCCTACTTTTCCCGCCACTGCCCCCGTTCCCGTCGTCGTGGACGTGCCCTTCGGCAACCTGCACGTGGTCGCCTCCGAGCGCGACGACGTCGTCGTCACCGTCCTGCCCGCCGACCCGGCCAAGTCGGGCTCCGTGCGTGCCGCCGAGGAGACGCGCGTCGAGCGCGACGGCGACGCCGTCACGATCATCTACCCGGCCTCCTGGAAGCAGTACGTCCTTCCGTTCTCGGCCGGCGGCGCAAGGGTCAACATCGAGCTGCCCATCGGCTCGCACCTGAGCGGCAAGGCCGGCTCGCTGTACTCCGAGGGCCCGCTCGGCACGGTCGACCTCACCCTCAACGGCGGCGACGTGCGGGTCGACGAGGCCGCACGTCTCGACCTCAAGGTCTCGGCCGGCTCCGTCGTCGTCGGCCGGGCCACCGGCCCCACCTCCGTCAAGACGAGCGCCGGCGGTGTGCGGATCACCGAGTTCTCCGGCGAGGGCACCGTGCGTGCCAGCAACGGGACCACGACCATCGGGTCCGTGACGGGAACGCTGGAGGTCGTCGGGGCGCACGGCGAGATCACGGTGGGCCGCGTCCACGGCACACTCAGCGTGAAGTCGGCGCACGCCGGCATCCGCGTCGACCGCGTCGAGTCGGGCAGCGTCACGCTCACCACGTCCTACGGCTCGATCGAGGTCGACGTGCCGGAGGGCACCGCCGCCTGGCTCGACGTCGCCTCGGAGCACGGCACCGTCCGCAACCAGCTGACGCCCACCGAGGGGCCCGTCGAGAACGAGGCCACCGCAGAGATCCACGCCAGCACCGGCTGGGGCGACATCATCGTCCGCCGCCCCTGAGCACGGCACGGCCTGATCTGACCTGAACCCGGACCGGCGTCGCCGGCCCTGGAACCACCTGAACCACCTCCCTGGCTACCCCCTACCCAAAAACCGTCCAAACCCTGTCCCCAAACCCTGTCCCCAAACCCTGTCCCAGAGCCTGTCCCCAGATAAGGGAAAGACCATGAGCATGGCCACCGAACGGGGTCGCGAGCCTGCGATCCGCGTGCAGCACCTCGAGAAGTCGTACAAGGAGCTGCACGTCCTGAAGGGCGTGGACCTCGAGGTCGCGCCGGGCAGCATCTTCGCGCTGCTGGGCTCGAACGGCGCCGGCAAGACGACCGTCGTCAAGATCCTGTCCACGCTGCTCAGGGCGGACGCCGGCACCGCGAGCGTCAACGGGTTCGACGTCGCCACCCGGGCCGCCGACGTCCGCGAGTCGATCAGCCTCACGGGGCAGTTCGCCGCAGTCGACGAGGTCCTCACCGGGCGCGAGAACCTGGTCCTGGTGGCCAGGCTGCGCCACCTCAAGGACCCCGGCAGGATCGCCGACGACCTCCTCGCCCGCTTCTCGCTGACCGACGCCGGCGGGCGCAAGGCCGCCACCTACTCCGGCGGCATGCGCCGCCGCCTGGACATCTCCATGAGCCTGATCGGCGACCCGCCGATCATCTTCCTCGACGAACCCACCACCGGCCTGGACCCCCAGGCACGCATCGAGGTGTGGGACGCCGTCAAGGAGCTCGCCCGGAACGGCACCACGGTGCTGCTGACCACGCAGTACCTGGACGAGGCCGAACAGCTCGCCGACCGGATCGCGATCCTCCACCAGGGCCGCATCATCGTCAACGGCACCCTGGCCGAGCTCAAGGCCCTGCTGCCGCCGGCCAAGGTCGAGTACGTCGAGAAGCAGCCCACCCTGGAGGACGTGTTCTTCGCCGTCGTCGGCGACAACGGCACCGCCGGCACGACCGGCACTACGACCGGCGCCACGACCAGCAGCCCCGCCGGCACGGACAAGTGAGGAACGAGACCATGAGCAAGCACTTCTTCGGTGACACCGCCGTCCTGACCGGCCGGTCCCTGAGCCACATCCTGCGCAGCCCCGACACCATCATCACGACGGCGGTCACGCCGATCGCCATGATGCTGATGTTCGTCTACGTCTTCGGTGGAGCGATCAACACCGGCACCGGCAGCTACGTGAACTACCTGCTGCCCGGCATCCTGCTGATCACGATCGCGTCGGGCATCGCCTACACGTCCTACCGGTTGTTCCTCGACATGCAGGGCGGCATCTTCGAGCGGTTCCAGTCCATGCCGATCGCCCGCTCGGCGGTGCTCTGGGGCCACGTGCTGACGTCGCTCGTCGCCAACCTGGTCTCGGTGACGATCGTCGTGCTGGTGGCCCTGCTCATGGGCTTCCGCTCCGGAGCCGGCGTGCTGGCGTGGCTCGGCGTCGCGGGCGTCCTTGCCCTGTTCACCCTGGCCCTGACGTGGCTCGCGGTCATCGCCGGCCTGTCGGCCAAGACGGTGGACGGCGCCAGCGCGTTCTCCTACCCGCTGATCTTCCTGCCGTTCATCAGCTCGGCGTTCGTGCCCACCGAGACCATGCCTGGCCCGGTGCGCTGGTTCGCCGAGAACCAGCCGGTCACCTCGATCGTCGACACGATCCGTGACCTGCTGGCCCAGCAGCCGGTCGGCACCGACATCTGGGTGGCACTCGGCTGGTGCGTCGGCATCCTCGCCGTCGCGTACGCCCTCGCCACCGCTGCCTACCGCCGCCGGATCGCCTGACCGTCCATCACCTCGACAACGAGCCTCGAGCGCGCACCGCCTGGTGCGCGCTCGAGGCTCGTCGCCGAACCGCAACTTGCACGTGAGTCGGCGGCTAACCCGGCGTCGAACCGCAACTTCCTTTCGTCCCCGGCGTCGAGCCGAAAGATGAGCGTCCATAACTGCCCGGATCGACGAGCATGTTGCGGGTCGGCCCTCGTCGGGACCAGCAACCTGCGGTTCGGCACCCCTGGATCCAGCGAGCGACCACCAGCTTGCGGCTCGACACCCCACCGAACCCGGGGAAGACCACCAACTTGCGGTTCGGCGGCCCCTGGATCCCGCGAGGACCCACCAACCTGCGGACCGGCACCCCGGAACGAAGTGCCGGGTGGGCAGCAGCTACTCCCAGACGGCGATGCTGCGGCGCACGGGAACGGAGCCGTCGTCGCTGGCGAAGAGCTCCGGCGAGCGCCGGCGAGTCTTCTCGATGTCGTCGAACACCGCGCGGAGGTGGGCCCGCAGGCCGGCGCGCGCGCTCGGGAGGTCCCCGGCCACCACCGCGTCGAGAATGGTGTGGTGCTCGTCGACGAAGCGGCCCATGCCGTTCGTCTCGTGCAGCCCGAGGCGGCGGGCCCGGTCCAGGTGCCCCTTGGCGGCGACGACCGTCGACCAGGCCCTGCCGTGCCCGCTGAGGCGCAGGAGCCCGTGATGGAACGACTCGTCGAGCTCGAAGAACTTCTCGAGATCGAGCCCGGGCGCCCGCTGCTGCTCCAGGTTGGCGCGCAGCTCGGCGAGCAGGCCAGGGTCGAGGGTCTCCGGGATGTCGTCGAACGCGGCCAGCTCGACCGCCTCGCGGAGGAACTGTGCGTCGGCGACGCGTTCGGCGTCCACGCGGGAAACGAAGGACCCGACCTTGGGGAACACCCGCACCAGGCCCTCCTCGCCGAGGAGGATCAGGCTCTCGCGCACCGGCGTCCGGCTGACGCCGAGGGACGCGGCGAGCTCGTTCTCCGACAGGGATGCACCGGGCGGCAGCTCGAGGGTGAGCACCTTGCGGCGCAGCGTCTCGTAGACGACTCGTCTGTTGGATCGGTTCGAGGCTTCCCTCATGCACGGAGTCTAGGCGAGACGAGCCGCCCTTCCACACCACTGCCAGTTGACACCAACTTGTCGACGCTGCTTACATACAAGTGCTGCCACACATTGGCGGGCGGGCAATCCCGACAACGACGTCAGTCAAGAACGCAAGGAGCACACTCCAATGGCGGAAACAGCAATGACCCCGCCGGGTAACGCGGTCACCCGATCTACCAAGGACCTCACGCGGGCAGCCGTGTCGGGGTGGCTCGGCACCGCCATGGAGTTCATGGACTTCCAGCTCTACTCGCTGGCGGCCGCCATCGTCTTCAACCAGATCTTCTTCCCCGAGGCCAGCCCCGCGATCGCCCTGATCGCCGCGATGGCCACCTACGGCGTCGGGTACGTGGCCCGGCTCGCGGGCGCCGTCTACTTCGGCCGTATGGGCGACCGGATCGGCCGGCGCAAGGTCCTGTTCATCACCATCGCGCTCATGGGCGGGTCGACGACGCTGATCGGCGTGCTGCCCACCTATCAGATGATCGGCATCATGGCGCCGGTCCTGCTGGTCGTGCTGCGCCTGATCCAGGGCTTCGGCGCCGGCGCGGAGATCGCGGGCGCCACCGTGATGCTGGCGGAGTACGCGCCGGTGAAGCGTCGCGGCCTCGTCGCCTCGCTGGTCTCGCTCGGCACCAACTCCGGCACCCTGGCGGCGTCGGCCCTGTGGGCGCTGCTGCTGGCCGTGCTCAGCGAGGAGCAGCTCCTGAGCTGGGGCTGGCGGCTGCCGTTCCTGCTCAGCTTCGTGCTGATGATCTTCGCGGTCTGGATCCGCAGGAACGTCAAGGAGAGCCCGGTCTTCGAGGCGCGGGCCGACGTCGTGGACGGGGTCGCCCTCAGCCGCGCCGAGGTCGAGTCCGCCACCACCGAGCCCGTGCTCCAGACGGCCCTCAAGCAGCGCAAGGGCAAGGCGTTCTTCCTGGCGCTGACCCTGCGGTTCGGCCAGGCCGGCAACTCCGGGCTTATCCAGACCTTCCTGGTCGGCTACATCGCGACCACTCTCGCGATGGACCGCGCCCTGGCCACCGAGGCGATCATGTGGGGCTCCATCGCGGGCTTCGTGACCGTGCCGGTGATCGGCATGCTGGGCGACCGCTTCGGCCGGCGCACGATGTACACCGTGCTGTCCCTGCTCACCATCGCGTTCGCGTTCCCGATGATGCTGATGATCACCAGCGGCAGCACGGCGGGCCTCCTGTTCGGCATGATCGCCGGCCTGAACCTCGGTGTCCTCGGCCTGTTCGCCCTGGAGAGCGTGACCATGGCCGAGCTGTTCGGCTCCCGGACCCGGTTCACCCAGCTGGCCCTGACCAAGGAGATCGGCGGCATCCTCGCGACGGCGATCGGGCCCGTCATCGCCGCGTCGCTCACCGCGCTCACCGGCAGCTGGTGGCCGATCGCCGCGATGCTCGTCGTCTACTCGACCATCACCCTGGTGGCCGCGCGCCTCTCCCCCGAGACCGTGGGCCGCGACCTCGTCCGGCTCGAGGACGCCGTATGAGAGCGGTAGTCGTCCACGGCGCCGGCGACCTGCGGGTCGAGGAGCGCCCCGATCCCGTCGCCCGGACCGGCGAGGTCGTCGTGGCCATGGAGTGGGGCGGCGTCTGCGGGTCGGACCTGGCCTACTGGAGGAACGGCTCCTCGGGCACCGCAGTGCTGCGCGACTCGCTCGTCCTCGGCCACGAGGTGGCCGGCCGCGTGGTGTCGACCGGCCCGGGGGTCTCCGGCTGGGAGCCGGGCACGCCGGTCACGGTGCACCCGGCGCACGCGGCCGCCGGGTCGGTCCTGCCGGAGCGCCTCGCGGGACGGAGCAACCTGCACACGCAGGTCCGGTACTTCGGGTCTGCGGCATCCCACCCGCACACCGACGGCGGGTTCAGCGAGCTGCGGGCCGTCCCGGCCCACCAGCTGCGCAGGCTGCCCGACGGCGTGAGCACCGAGCAGGCAGCTCTCGCCGAGCCGCTGGCCGTGGCCATGCACGCGGTCAACCGGGCCGGCGACGTGCGCGGGCGCGACGTGCTGGTCAACGGAGCGGGCCCCATCGGCTGCCTCGTCGTGGCGGCCGCGAAGCACGCGGGCGCCGCGACGGTCACCGCCGCAGACCTCTCCGCCTCCTCGCTGGCCGTGGCCAAGGAGCTGGGCGCCGACCGCGTCCTCGACCTCGGCGCCGGCGACCGCCTGCCGGACGACTGCGAGCTCGTGTTCGAGGCCTCCGGGGCTCCAGCGGCGCTCGGCGGTGTGCTGCGGGCCACGGCCCGCGGCGGGATGCTCGTTCAGGTCGGCAACCTCCCGGGCTCCGCTGCCCCTGCCGCCCTCGGCGACCTCGTCACCCGCGAGATCACGTGGGTGGGCGCCTACCGGTTCGTCGAGGAGATCAGCGACGCCCTCGACGCCCTCGACGACGGGCTGGACGTGTCGGGCGTGGTCACGCACCGCTTCGGCATCGAGCAGGCCGGCGAGGCGCTCGCCACGGCCGCCGGGCCCGGCAGCAGCAAGGTGCTCATCCGCCTCTCCGGCGACTGAGCCGGGCGGCAGCCGGGCCGGGCGGCGACTGAGCGGGGCGGCAGCCGAGCCGGGCGGCGACTGAGCCGGGCAGCAGCCGAGCCCGACACAGCCCAGCCCAGCGGCAGCCGAGCCGGCCCAGGCCGACGCCTTCCGCCGTCGTTCACGCTCGTGTGAGGACCTGGCCATATCGGCTGCCTACCGTGGCGCGCGTCCCGGCCGCATCGCGGCCCGCGCCAACGGTTGGAGCCTCAGTGAACGCCGACACCCCCGACACACCGTCGATCTCCGAGCTCGCTGAGCTTCGACTGTCCCGCCGGACCGCCATGGCGGGCGGTCTGGCCACCGCGGCGGCGGCCTTCTTCGGCGTCACGACCCCGGCGACCGCGGCAGGCGCCGGTACGGGCACCGGTGCCGCCGCGGCGGGTCCGGGGCGCGGCGGCGGACGCCCGCTGCTCGGCTTCCCCGCCATCGCGCCCAGCGTCGCCGACGAGGTGATGCTGCCGCCGGGGTACCGGTACGACGTGCTCTTCCCCTGGGGCCACCCGATCGTCCCGTCCGGTCCGGCGTTCGCCGAGGACGCCGCCAACAGCGCGGCCGACCAGGCACGGCAGGCCGGCGACCACCACGACGGCATGTGGTTCTTCCCGCTGCGGGACCGCCGCTCCGGCCTGCTCTGCGTCAACCACGAGGCCACCACCGAGAACCTGCTGCACACCGACGGCCGGGCCGCCTGGTCGCCGGAGAAGACCGCCAAGTCGCAGGCCGCGCACGGCGTCTCCGTCATCCAGGTCGAGCAGGACCGCCGCGGCGGGTGGCAGCTCGCCGAGTCGCGGTTCGCCCGGCGCGTGACCATGACCACGCCGATCGAGCTCACCGGCCCCGCCGCGGGGCACCCGCTCATGCGGACGGGCGCCGACCCCGACGGCGTGCTCGTGCTGGGCACCCTGAACAACTGCGCGAGCGGCCCCACCCCGTGGGACACGTATCTGACGTGCGAGGAGACGATCAACAAGTACTTCTACTACGGGGAGCAGCCGCCGCCGGCCGGGTCGGTCGAGGAGCGCTACGGCATCGGCTCGGAGAGCCCGTACCCCTGGTACACCACCGACAGCCGCTTCGACATGCGGGACGAGCCGAACGAGTACAACCGGTTCGGCTGGGTGGTGGAGGTAGACCCGTTCGACCCGACGTCGACGCCGAAGAAGCGCACCGCGCTGGGCCGGATGGAGCACGAGAACGCCGTCGTGGTGCGTGGCCGGCGCGGCGAGGCAGTCGTGTACATGGGCGACGACACGCAGTTCGACTACTTCTACAAGTTCGTGGGCGCCGAGCCGATCGCGAAGGCGCGCCGGGCCGGGCGGAGCCCGCTCGACGAGGGCACGCTGTACGTCGCCAGGTTCGACGAGGACGGTTCCGGCAGGTGGCTGCCGCTCGTCCACGGCGAGCCCGGCCTGACCGCGGCGGACGGGTTCGCGGACCAGGCCCAGGTGCTGATCCACACGCGCCTCGCGGCCGACGCCGTGGGCGCGACGCCGATGGACCGGCCCGAGTGGTGCACCGTGCAGCCGCACACCGGCGCCGTGTACTTCACGTGCACGAACAACACGGCTCGCACCGAGTCGGTGAACGCGGCGAACCCGCGGCTGAACAACCGCTACGGGCACATCATGAAGATCGACGAGAACGGCGACCCGAGCGCCGTGCGCTTCGACTGGGACATCTTCCTGCTCGCGGGGGACGAGGCCAGCGGGGCCACCGTTCCCTCGGACCAGGCGTTCGGCTCCCCCGACGGCCTGTGGTTCGACGCCGTCGGGCGGCTCTGGATCCTGACCGACGGCGCCCAGCCGCAGGTCGACGGCGGCGACCAGAACAACCAGATGCTGGTGGCCGACACCGAGCGCGGCGACATCCGCCGGTTCCTCGTCGGTCCCCCGCGCTGCGAGATCACCGGCATCACCGCCACCCCGGACGGCCGGTCGCTGTTCGTCAACATCCAGCACCCCGGCGACTCGGGGACTCCCGACAACCCGCGCGCCAGCTCGAGCTGGCCCGACTTCAGCCCCACGGGCCGCCCGCGGTCGGCCACCATCGTCATCACCAGGGAGGACGGCGGAGTGGTCGGCGCATAGCTCTGGTGTCGCCCCGCGCCGAGCGAGCCAGGGGGCGCCGTGGCATCGTGTCCGTGGATGCCGAGGCATGAGAGGGGACCATCGATGCGTGGTACGGATCTGCTCGCGGACGCGTTCGGCCGGATCAAGGAGGCGGTGCACGGCTCGGTCCTCGGGCTGTCCGCCGACGAGCTCGCGTTCCGCGTCGACGAGGACGCCAACTCGGTGGCGTGGCTCGTCTGGCACCTGACCCGGGTGCAGGACGACCACGTCGCCGATGCGGCCGGCACCAGCCAGGTCTGGTCCGACGACGGGTGGGACCGCCGGTTCGGGCTGCCCTTCCCGGCGGAGGAGACCGGTTACGGGCACGACGCCGACGAGGTCTCCGCCGTCCGGGTGCCGTCGGCCGACCTGCTGACGGGCTACCACGACGCGGTGCACGAGCGGACGGTGCGCTACCTGACCACCCTGTCCGACGCCGACCTCGAGCAGGTGATCGACGAGTCGTGGGACCCGCCGGTCACGCTCGGCGTCCGGCTGGTCAGCGTCGTCAACGACGACCTGCAGCACGCCGGCCAGGCGTCGTTCGTCCGTGGGGTCGTGCTGCGACGACGCGAGCGGTGAGGCGGCAGGAGCGGTAGCCGACGGGCCCTCGTCGCCCAGCAGGAATCACCGCTTACCGACGAATCGGTTGCGTTAACGCAAACCATGCGATTCGTCGCGCGTCCTCCCGATCCCGGTGGAATCATCGCCGATCGAGGAGGGGGCACCCGGGATGACGGCGGCGCGCGCGCTACAGATGGACGACTGGGTCGTGCATCGTCCGAACGTCGTGCGTTCGGTCGCTGCCCGCGTCCCCGGCATCGACGCCGAGGAAGCCGCCAGCCGCGCCCTGGAAAAAATGGTCCGGCTCGTGTCCACCGGCACCACCATCGACGACCCCGCCCCCTACTGGCGACGCGCCGCCGTCAACGAAGCCATCAGCATGACCCGCGAGGCCGGACGCACCCGACCCGTCGAGGACGACACCCTCGACGGCCTCACACCCCCGGTCGCCGGTGCCGAACTGGACTCGGAACGCCAGGCCGACGTCACCATGCTCCGCGACGCCCTGACCCACCTCGCCGACGACGACCGCCAGATCCTCCTCGAACGCCACGTCCACGACCGCGCCGTGTCCGATATCGCCACCAACCTCGGCGTCCGCCCCCACGCCGTCACCATGCGGCTACGCCGCGCCGAAGAACGCCTCGCCGGAGCCTTCGCCGCCGCCCACGCCCAGCACGTCAACGAACCCGAGTGCCGCACCACCCGCGCCGCCATGCACGACTACCTCAAGGGCCGCCTCCTGCCCCGCCGCCAACGGCGCCTCGAGGTCCATATGGACGGCTGCGCCGAGTGCACCCGCGCGTTCATCGACGTACGCGAGGTCTCCTGGATGCTGCGCGACCTCGGACAGCACGTCATCGCGGCCGCCGTGGCCACCGGCGCTCTCGGCGCAGCGGTCGGTGCGGGAGCGGCAGCCGGGGGAGCCGCGGGTGCCGGCGCGGGAGCGGGGGTAGGAGCGGGGGCTGCCGGGGCCGGGGCCGGGGCGCCTCGATCCTTCGGCAAGAAGGAAGCGGCCATCGTCGCGGGTGTCCTCGCCGTGCTCGCCCTCGGCGGCGGCGCCATGGCGCTGGTCGCCAACCAGGCTGATGAACCCCCCGCCGCGGAGTCCGTCCCGAACCCCGGCGCGGGGGGCGGAGGAGATGGTGCGGGTGGCGGAGGCGCGGGTGCCGGCGCGGGTGGCGGCGGGGGCGACGGCTCCGGCGAGGGAGAAGGCGACGGAGCAGTGGCTGGCACGGGCACCGACGGTGCCGGTGGCGATGCCAGTAGCGGTGACGCTGGCGGTGACGCTGGCGCTGGCGCTGGCGGTGACGGTAACGGTGACGGTGGCGGTGCCCGTGGCGCGGACTCCGGCATCGGCGCGGACGTTGCGGACTGGCTGGCCCGGCTCGGTATCGGCGACGGTCCGTCCGCGGACGACGGCGGGTCGGGCGAGGCACCGGACACCGGAGGGAGCGGCACGGATACCGGAAAGGACAGGGCCGCGGACGACGAGCCGGGCGACGGCGACAGCGACGGCGACAGCGACGGCAACGGCGATAACAGCGCCCGGAGCGACGGCCGGAGCGCGCCCGACGATGGCAGCACCGACGGCGGCGGGCCCGCGACGGCCGACGGCACCAACCCCGGCGTCGGCGCCCAGGTCACGGACTGGCTCGCCCGGCTCGGGGCCATCGGGATACCCGGGTTCCTGCTGATCGTCTTTCTCCTGTGGCTCTGGGAGCGCTGGTCCCGGGCCGAAGAGGACTAGATGGGCAACCGGTGGACCACCGCCCCGGGCACAGTGCTCCGGTGGCGGGTGCCGGGTGGGCCGAACTGTGTTCGGCTGGGGCCCGGGTATCCGGGCTGTGCCGAATAGTTCAGCCAAGCCGGATTACGGCGGGCCAGGCCGAACGAGATCAACCAGACCTGGCACCCGCCACGCGAGCTCACCCAGGGACAGGGCCGTCCGCTCGGAGCCCTTGCCTTGCCCTGCCCTGCCCTGCCCTCCCCTGCCCTCCCGCCCCGCCCGGCCCGCCCGGCCCCCCTGCTCGGCCCGGCCCGGCTCGGCCCAGCCCGGCACGCGATAACCTGGCCGCATCGCCGCTGACACCACCACGCGCCCCGAGACCGCTGGCGAGATGCTGACCCTCGCGGTCGATGACCTCGTGCGCCGGATCCACCAGCGCGTCCCGGCGGCCCTCGCCGACGAGCCCGACGCCGTGCACCGGCTGCGCACCTCCGTCCGCCGCCTGCGCAACGTGCTCGCCGCGTTCCGCAGGTACCTCGACGAGGACGCGACCGGCGAGCTGCGCTCCCAGCTCAAGGAGTGGGGCGACGTGCTGGGGCGGGCGCGGGACCTGGAGGTCCGCGCGCACCAGGCGGCCACGGCGGCTGACGCGACCGGCCTCGACGAGAAGACCCGCTCCGCTTTGCTCGAGCCGCTGGTGGCGGCCCGTGAGCAAGCGCGCGCCGACGTCGTCCGCTGGACCCGATCGGAGCAAGGGCGAACCCTCGGGCGACTCCTCGACGACTGGGCGGTCGCGCCCCGGCTGGGCGATCGAGCGTCGCGACCGGCGAAGAAGGCCGCCCGCCGGACCGTACGTCGGCAGACGGAGCGCACGCTCGGCTCGGTCGGCGAGCTCACCGACCTCGAGAGCGCCCACGAGCTGCGCAAGGCGGCGCGGCGGCTGCGGCACACCTGCGAGGCGATCACACGCAAGCCCGTCGGGCTGCTCGGCCGCAGGACCAAGGACCTCGGCGCCACCGCCCACCGGATCCAGTCCCTGCTCGGCGACCACCGCGACGCCCTGCTCCTGGCGGAGCACGTCCGCGAGCGCTCGAACGGCTCACCGGCGTACGACGCCGTCGTCGGACTGTGCCAGGAGCGGGCCCTCGCCGCGCTTGCGGACCTGCCTGCCGCGCTCGGCGAGCTGGAGGCTCGCGCGTAGTGGCGTCGCCATGCCGCTCCGAAGGAAGGGAGCAGCGGTGAACTTCTCGCCGCAAATCGGGGGATCGCGTGATGGAGGTGGGTCGCGGGCCACCGCACGCAGGTTCAGCGCATACGGTCATCCCATCCCGCCTGATCGCCCGCCGCCGACCGTCCCCGAAGGAGCCCCGTGCAGCTTTTCGACCTGGTGCTTCTCGTGGTGCTGTTCCTCGCCCTCATGGCCGGCCTCAGCCGGGGCCTACTGGCTACGCTCGGCGGCCTGATCGGCCTGGTCATCGGCGGTGTGGCAGCGTTCTGGGCGGTCCCCGCCGTCAACGACCTGCTGCCCACCTCCGAGTGGCGTGGTCCGGTGTCCATCGTCGTGGCCATCCTTCTGCCCTTGTTCGGCGCCTCCATCGGTGCGGGGCTGGGCCGAAACCTGCGCCAGGGTGTGGACCGCACCTCGCTCCGCCCGCTCGAACGTCTGCTCGGCGGGGTCGCGAACGTGGGCGTCGTCGCTCTGGCACTCTCGTTCGTCGGTAACGCGATCAGTGCCACGGGCGCTCCAGGTGTCGCTTCGGTGGTCTCGTCGTCCGCGGTGCTGCGCACGATCGACGACCTGACGCCGCCCGCCGTGGGCCGCCCGCTCGCCGAGATGCGCTCGATCGTGCTCGACGACGGCCTGCCGCGGCTGAACATCCTGATGGTGCCGCGAGAGACGCCGGTGGTGCCGGCCGTCGACCTCGACAACGCACAGCTGGAGGAGTCGGCGCAGTCGGTGGCCCGGATCTCTGGCATCGCGTACGCGTGCGGCAAGAGCTCGACCGGGTCAGGGTTCGTCGTCGCCCCCGACCGCCTGGTGACCAACGCGCACGTCGTGGCCGGTGTGGACCGGCCGGTCATCGAGCTCCCCGGCGGCACGGTCCGGGAGGGGCGCGTGGTCTACTACGACCCCGTCGACGACCTCGCCGTGATCGCGGTCGACGACCTCGACGCGGACCCGCTGGGCGTCGCGCGGACGCTCGCGGTCGGCGATCGCGCCGTCGTCCAGGGGTATCCCTACGGCGGGCCGTTCACGTCGGGCAGCGCCGGTGTGCTCAGTGTCAGCACCACGCGCGTCCCGGACTCCTACGGCGCGGGCGGGGCCGACCGGGAGGTCTACTCGCTCGCGGCCGTGGTGCGACCGGGCAACTCCGGCGGGCCGCTCCTGACGACCGGGGGCGAGGTGGCCGGCGTGATCTTCGCGCGCGACGACTCCGACCGCGACATCGGCTACGCGATGACGACCGCCGAGCTGATGCCGGTCGCCACGCAGGCCACCGACCTGGAGGCCGCGGTGTCGACCGGGAAGTGCGCGAGCTGACGTCGCCGACACCCCCGCACGGCCTGAGGCGGTGCGGGGGCACCGGGACGGCTCAGGCCTGGGAGGCAGCGCGGGAGCCCAGCAGCTCGCTCAGGTCCCGCGCGTCGACGTCCGCCCCGAACACCGGGGTACCGGGCTCCATGCGGATCCCCTCGGCGAGCGTCCCTGCGACCACCGGGTCGAAGCCGAGCGCGTCCACGATGCCGGCCACCGCTGCGACGTCGGCCGGATCGCCGCCGGCGATCCCGATCGCCTTGCGGGCGGGCGACCCCGCCGGCCGGGCTCCGTCCTCGAGGTCGTGATAGCCCATGTGGTTGAACGCCTTGACCACGCGCGTCCCGGGGAGCGCGGCCTGGACCAGCTCGCTCGTGGACTCCTCCGGCCGCAGGATCCCGTCGCGCGGCCCGTCGACCTCCCACCAGTGGTTCATGGCGTCGAGGACGAGCTTGCCCTCCAGCGGCTCGGCGGGGATCGTGCGGTACCTGCCCAGCGGGAGGGCGAGGACGACGGCGTCCGCCTCGCGGGCCGCCGTCGCCGCGTCGACCGCGCGGGCGCCCGGAGCGAGCACCTCCACGGTGAGCGCTATGCGAGCCGGGTCGCCGGAGCCTGCCACGAGCACACGGTATCCGGCGGCGACGGCGAGGCGGGCCAGCACGGTGCCGACCTTGCCCGCGCCGAGAATCCCGAGAGCTCGCACGGGGGCCGCCGGCATCAGGACACCGCCAGCCTCTCCGGCTGCTCGGCGAGCAGCTCACGGACCATCGGGATCACGCGCGTGCCGTACAGCTCGACCGCCCGCAGCCGGTCACTGGCGCGCATGGCCCCGCCGGCGGAGTAGATGAGGTCGAACCGGCCGACGTCCAGCGCACCGATGGCGCGGGCCATCTTGCGGGCCACCGTCTCGGGAGAGCCGATGTAGAGCGAGCCCTGGGCGACGTCCGCCTCGAACTCCTCGCGGCGCAGCGGCGGCCAGCCGCGCAGGGCACCGATGCGGTCACGGACCACCTTGTAGCCCGGGTAGAACAGCTCCTTCGCCTCCTCGTCGGTGTCCGCGATGAAGCCGGGCGAGTGCATGCCCACGGGATAGGCGGTGGTGCCGACCTCGGCGGCCGCCCGGCGGTAGAGGTCGACGTACGGCACGAACCGCTCGGGTGGGCCGCCGATGATCGCGAGCATCAGCCGCAGCCCGTACGTGGCGGTACGGAGCACCGACTGCGGCGTACCGCCCACGCCGACCCAGGTGGTCAGGCGCCCGGACTCCGTCTTGGGGAAGACGTCGGCCTGCTCCAGCGACGGCCGCAGGGCGCCCTCCCACGTGACCGGCTTCTCGTCGAGGAGATGGACGAACAGGTTGATCTTCTCCTCGAAGAGCTCGTCGTAGTCGCGCAGGTCGTAGCCGAACAGCGGGAACGACTCGGTGAACGAGCCTCGCCCGAGGATGACCTCCGCGCGGCCGTTCGACAGCGCGTCGACGGTCGCGAACCGCTGGAAGACCCGCACCGGGTCGTCGGAGCTCAGGACGGTCACGCCCGAGGCGAGCTTGATGTTCGAGGTCTTGGTCGCGATCCCGGCCAGCACGGTCTCCGGCGTGGAGATCGCGAACTCTGGCCGGTGGTGCTCGCCGACCGCTATGGCGTCGACCCCGATCTGGTCGGCGAGCACCGCCTCGTCGACCGTGCGGCGGATCGCCTCGCCGTGGGACATGACCTCGCCGCGGTCGTTCCGCGGGAGGTCGCCGAAAGTGTCGATGCCGAACTCGATGCCGCCCATGAGGACTCCTCCACGACTGCCCTACACATTTGATTGACGTGTCAATCATGCTCCCGATATGGTTGACACGTCAATCACTGGAGGTCGTCGTGACAGAGGACACACCGTCCCGCTCCCGGCAGTCGCCGACGTCGGACGAGCTGCGCATCTGGCGAGGTTTCATCGAGACCACGCAGGCGCTGAACGCGCGGCTGAGCGCCCGGCTGCACGAGGAGTCGGCGCTGTCGCCCGGTGACTACGCGGTGCTGCTCGCCCTGAGCGAGGCGGACGGGCACCGTCTGCGCTCCTCCGAGCTCGCGGACGCCGTCGGCTGGGAACGCAGCCGGCTGTCGCACCACATCCGGCGCATGGAAGCGCGCGACCTCATCCGCCGCGACGACTGCGCCGTCGACTACCGCGGCGCCGAGGTGGTCCGCACGGACGAGGGGGCGCAGGCCTTCCGGAGCGCCTCGGTACCGCATCTGCGCGCGGTCCGGGAGCTGTTCGTGGATGCCCTGACCCCGGCCCAGCTGGAACAGGTCGAGGAGATCACGGTGGCGCTCCGCACCCACGTGGCACCCGATCGTTGAGTGCTGGGTATTTGTTGGAATCCGGCCGGCGATCCAACAAATACCCAGCACTCAACGATCAGGCGGGGGCCAGGCCGGCGGCCAGCTCCTCCAGCAGGTCGTAGGCCTCCTGCATGCCGCCCTCCATGCCCGTGGCGATGATCGCGTCACGAACCTCCTTGCTGGAGACGATCGTCCGGACGGTGAGCGTGGTGCGACCGTCTTGCTCGGTGAGCGTGTAGTGGTTGAGGCTGGGCTCCGAGTCGCCGTCGGGCATGCCCTCGAAGACCTCGGTGTGCGTCATCCGCTCGGGGGCCTCGATCTCGCGGTACTCACCGTGGAAGGCGACCTCGAACCCCTCGTTCGCCGTCATCACGTACCGCCACGTGCCGCCGACCCGCAGGTCGACCGCCACGTCCGTCACGGTCCCGCGTTGCCCGGCCCACCAGCGCTTGATGAGGTCCGGCTCGGTGAGCACCTTCCACACGAGGTGGCGTGGCGCGTTGAACTCCCGGGTGACCAGGATCTCGGTGTCGCTCGGCAGCGTCAGGACGGCGCTGCCCTTGGCCGTGGTGGCCATGTCAATCTCCTCTTCCGGTTTCCGATTCGGTGTGAGCCTGGGCTTCTGCTTGCGCGAGCTCGTCGAGCACGTCGTCGACCAGGTCGAACCGCTCGTTCCAGAGCCGTTCGTACCGGCCGACCCAGTCGTGGACCGCACGCAGCGGCGCGGCGTTCACCCGGTAGAGGCGACGGCGACCGTCGTCGCGCACCTCCACCAGCCCGACCTCCCGCAGGACCCGCAGGTGCTTGGACACCTGCGGCTGAGCGAGCCCGAGCAGCTCCGTCAGGTCGCCCACCGCGAGCTCGCCGCCGGCCAGGGCGTCGAGGATCTCGCGACGGCGCGGCTCGGCCACCGCGTTGAACGCGTCGGTGGTGGTCGCTGCTCGTGCCATGGTTCAAACATATACCCATAAGGGAATGTGTCAACAGAGTCTCTGGCCCTTGAGCTCGGTTGCGCCGCGCCGAGGTCGTGACTTTGCCACCGGCGAGTCGTTCGGCGTCTGCGACGTGGACGGAGTGTG
>NZ_JBEZZF010000052.1:0-41797 GCF_040639055.1 Promicromonospora sp. NPDC023987
ATCACGGCGTCGATCTGCTCGTGCGCGAAGAGTGCCTCGGTCTTGTCGACGTCGGTCAAGTCAACCGACCGATCTCATCCCAACCGACCGAATCCGCGAGTTCGGTACTCATCGCCGTCCGCCAGGCGGCTCATCTGACCGAACCGGCGTGGGCGACGTGGCTCAGCGACCTCCAGACCAGCAGGAGGGTGACGCCGGCGCCCGCGAAGGCGAACCACCACGGGGCCACCAACCCCCAGTACTCCGCGATGACGCCGCCGATGCCCTGCCCGAGGACCAGGCCGCCGAACACGCAGATCATGTTGATCGACGCCACGCGGCCCTGGAACTCCTTGGGCACTGCGCGCTGCCGGATCGTGGTGGACAGCGTGCCCCAGACGAACACGTAGACACCGAACTCGAACATGAGGGCGATCGCCACCCAGCCCGTGGTGGTCAGGGCGAAAGCTCCGTGCGTGAGCACCTCCAGCGTCAGGCAGACGCGGATGAGGGTCGCGAGGTTGACGTGCCGCTCCAGCCAGCCGTACGAGAGAACGCCCACGACGCCGCCCAGCCCCGTCGCCGTGGTGAGCAGGCCGTAACCGACCTCGCTCATGTGCAGGTGGTCCAGCGAGTACTTGACCAGCACGCCCCACGGCGCGGCCCACGTGATGTTGAAGACGAGGATGACTATGCACAGGGTGCGCACCGGCGCGTGGTGCCACACCCAGCGCAGGCCCTCGGCGATGTCCCTGCGGACATGGCTCTCGGAGTCGCGGACGTTGGTGAAGGAGGTGCCGGCCGGGGCCGTGATCCGGGCGACCAGCACGACCGCCAGCGCCACGCACACGACCTGCACCACGAACGGCCAGACCATTCCCGCGGCGAACAGGAACGCGCCGAGCGGCGGGCCCACGAGCTGGTTGGCCGCGAGGAACCCGGCCTGCATGCGCTGGTTGCCGGTGCCGAGGTCCGCCGGTCGCACGAGTGTCGGCAGGAGGGTCTGCTGCGTCGTGTCGGCGAAGACCTCGGCGACCCCGTAGAGGAACATCGCCGTGAGCACCATGGTGACGCTCACCGTCCCCGCGCCGACGAAGACGCACAGGACCGCGATGACCAGGGCGCGGACCGCATTGGCGATGATGACGACGAGCCGGCGGTCCAGGCGGTCGGCGAGAGCGCCTGCCCAGAGGCCGAACAGGAGCCACGGCAGTCGCTGGAGCATCGCGGCGAGCGCGACGAGGAACGCGCTGTCGGTCTGCGACGCGACCAGCAGGGGGCCGGCAGCGAGTGCTATGCCGTCGCCGATGTTGCTCGTCCAGGACGAGGCGACGAGCCACCGGAACGACCGGCCGAGCCTGCGGGGGAGGACGGCCTCGACGAGTTTGCTCACAAAACTTCGAGTTTAGGCACGGTGTCCAGGCTTTTTCGTCCCGCTCGGGTGGGCACCCGGAGCGGGTGATCTACGCGACGCCGGACGGCGCTTCGGCGGGCTGGTCAGGGCGGTTCTGCCCCGGTCGCCGGTACGACGAGTGCGCGGGGCGGGAACGGCGGAATACCGGGGAAGAGCCCGCCGCGCGGCGGATGAAGCAGAGGGGTCAATAACGTTTTCGCCCTCGCTGGAAACCGAGTTGGACGATCGTCCGAGTCGGTGTTGACGTCCGCCGGGAACAGGTGCAGACTCTCACAAGACGGTGCGCATCGCCCGCCCCCTGCGCGGTGCGCACTGTCATACCCCGTCGGGCTCAGGCCCGTCTGCGGAGCCCCTTCGGACCCCCTGCCGAAGGGGCTCTTGCATTCCCCGGAACACCCGCCGGCGCTCGCGTCCTGACGCCGCGGACCCGGTGCCGTCCTGACCTGTCAGACCCACAGGTCGCTTGGTTGACCCGTGGGTATGACACGCCCGGGAGTTCCGCGGACCCGGCGTGTCGCGCGGCGTGGCGTCCGGCCCTTGCGGACGCCACACGGTTAGCGTGCTGGTGTGAACGCTGCACGCCGCCAGACCGCAGCCGCCCCTGAGATCTCGGCCGACCTGTCCGAGGAGCTCTCGGCCGCGCTGAAGGACGAGACCGTGAACCCGGCCACCGAGCTGGCAGCGGAGGAGGCTTCGAGAGCCGCGAGGGACCCCATGGCCGAGTCGGTCGCGCACTGGCGCGCCGGGCTGGTCCAGCTCGCCGGGGGGTCCTCCCTGGCCGACGTCGGACTGCTGGGCGAGGCGGTCATCGACCTGTCGGCCGCACATCCCTCGGGTGTCGCCCAGCTCTTCGCCGGCCGGCCCACCCGGTTGTCCAACCTGGTGCGCGAGGCCGGGGCGCTGCCGGCAGCCCGCCGTCGCGCGCGGGCGGTCGCCGCGCGCTCCGCCGAGCACGCGCAGCGCTACGGGGTGTCGCCCACCTATCTGGCGATCGGTGTCGCCACGTGGACCGAGCGTCCTGCCCCCGGTGGCGACTCGAACGACATGGAGGCCATCACGCGCGTGCTCGGCCCCGTGAGCGTCGCCCCCGCCGCCGAGCACGAATCCGCCGACAGTCCCGCCGATGCACCGGCCCTCACGGGCTCCGTCCCCATCGTGACGCTGGCCATGCCTGCGGGCCGCACGGGGACGCCGTCGGACAACACCGGGGAGGACGAGCCGCGCGTGGTGCGCGCGCCTGTCCTGCTGCGCCCCGTCATGCTCACGCCGCGCAGCGACGGCGAGGGCGACTACGACATCACGCTCGACCCGACGGCCGAGATCAACCCGGTCGTGGCGCGCACGCTGCGCGCCCACGGCGCCCTGCTCGACCCGGCCGCGCTGGCCAAGGCGACGTTCACGCTCGCCGGCTTCAACCCGACCGACGTGCTGGACCGCGTGGCGAGCCTCGGGTCGGCGGTGCTGGGCGAGTTCCAGCTGGACCGGCGCGTGCTGGTCGGCACGTTCGTCCACCCCGGACAGGTGCTGGTCGACGACCTCGACGAGCTCGGCCCCTCCCTGGGGCAGCACGAGGTGGTCTCGGCGCTCGGCGGTGTGGACAGCTCGGTGCGACGCCTGGAGAGGGTGGAGCTTCCCGAGCCCCGGGTGGGTGACGCCGACCCGGCGCACGAGCGCGGCGTCGGCGACCTGGACCCCCACCAGCGGCACGTCGTGGACGCGCTGGCGACGGGTAGCCACCTGTTCGTCGACGGGCCGGTCGGGTCCGACGTCGCCGGCACGCTGGCCGCCGTCGTCGCCGAGGCGAACGCGAGCGGCCGGTCGGTGCTCTACGTGCCGGGCCACCGCCGGGCCGCCGACGCGCTGGCCGCGCGGCTGGAGTCCCTCGGACTCGGCGGTCTGCTGCTCGACATCGCGCCCGTCCCGACCTGGCGGACCTCGACGTCGCGCCGCCTCCTCGAGGCGATGGCGCCCGCACAGGAGCGCATCGACGCCGACGAGGTGGCCAGGGTGCGCGATGCGCTGATCGGCTCGCGGGCGCAGCTCGCCGGCTACATCGGGGCGCTGCACCGGGTGCGCGACCCGTGGCGGGTCTCCGCGTACGACGCCCTGCAGGCGCTCGCGCGGCTCACCTCCGAGCGGCCGGCCCCGGCGACCCGCGTGCGGCTCGACCCGGAGTCGGTCCTTGCGCTGGGCACCGGGCGCCGTGCCGAGCTCGCGGCCGACCTCGAGCGGGCGGCCGAGCTGGGGGCGTTCACGCTGAAGTCGTCGTCGAGCCCCTGGTTCGGCGCGCACATCCTGACCGACGACGACGCGCGGTCGGCCCTCACCAGGGTCACTCGCCTGGTCGAGCAGACCCTGCCGGAGCTGCGCAAGCAGATCGAGTACGTCGCGCGGGTGACGGGCCTGGTCAAGGCGTCGACGGCGCACCAGTGGGGCGAGCAGCTCACGATGCTGGGCGGTATGCGGGGCACGCTCGACGTGTTCCAGCCGATGGTCTTCGAGCGCACCGCCGCCGACATGGTGCAGGCGACGGCGTCGCGGAAGACGCGCGCCGAGCAGGGCGTCGAGATGGGCTGGCTCGCGCGCCGTCGGCTGAAGCGGCGTGCCCGCGAGATGGTGCGGCCGGGGGTCCGCGTGCCGGACATGCACACGGCTCTCGTCGAGGTGCAGCGTCAGCGCGAGGTGTGGCAGGCGCAGTGTCCGCGGGGCGGCTGGCCCACGCTGCCGGAGGGCCTGGCCGGCGTGGAGGAGACGTACGAGGCGGTCCGCATCGACCTCGAGGCGCTCGAGCCGGTGCTGCGCTCGTCGCACGCGGGCGGCGGGCTGCTCGACCTCGACCTGTTCGCTCTGGTCCAGCGGCTCGCGTCGCTCGCGGAGACGGAGGAGGCGCTGACCCCCCTGCCCGAGCGCACGGCTGTCCTGCGCCGCCTGCGCAAGGCGAGCCTGGGGGAGCTGGTCGACGACCTCACCGACCGCCGGGTGGAGGTCGACCTCGTGGGCCCGGAGCTGGAGCTGTCGTGGTGGTCTTCGGTGTTCGAGCAGATCCTGGCCACGGAGCCCGACCTCGCGGGCCAGGACGGAGCGGGGCTGGATGCCCTCGCCAGGCGGTTCCGCGAGCTCGACCGGCGGCACGTCGCCTCGCTGTCCGCTCCTGTGCGGGCCGCGGTCCGTGCGCACCTCGGTGGGGCGATGCGGGACGAGCGGGAGGACGCCGAGGCGCTCTACGCCACGCTCGTCGACGGTGGCCTGAGCTCGATGCGGGACCTCGTGTCCGCGCACGGGTCCACCGTGCGGCGGCTGCGGCCCACCTGGGTGTCGACGCCGACGATGGTGCCGCACCTGCTGCCCGCCGAACGCAGCGTCGACCTGGTGATCCTCGACGCCGTGCAGCACGTGCCGGTCGAGGTCGTCGTGCCGGCACTGGCCCGCGGCCGGCAGATCGTAGTGGTCGGCGACCCGCGGTCGGCGTCGGGCACCGCGGTGCGAGACCTGGCGCGACTGCTGCCGCGCGTCACGCTGCAGCCGGAGCCTGCTCGCCGCGACCCGCAGCTGACCGGGCTGCTGGCCGCACACGGGTACGAGGGCATCATGCGCCCGGCGCCCGTCCCGCGCACCGAGGCGCTGGTGCACTTCTCGCTCGTGGACGGTGCGGGGATGCCCGACCCGGCCTCCGGCACCGTCGAGTCGACGACGGCCGAGGTGGAGCGGGTGGTCGACCTCGCGATCGAGCACGCGATGACCCGGCCGGAGGAGACCTTCGGCATCGTCACCGTGACCGCGGCGCACGCCGACCGCATCCGGGAGCGGCTGCTCGCGGAGGTGCGGGCCAATCCCGCGCTGGCGCCGTTCTTCGCCGGGTCGCGGCCAGAGCCGGTCGTCGTCGCGGACGTCACCGGCGTGGCCGGGCTGGCGCGCGACACGATAGTGCTCACCCTCGGCTTCGGCCGGACGCCGCACGGCCGCGTGCTGCACCGGTTCGGCGTGCTCGGGGACGGCGGCGGCGACGCGATGCTGCTCGGCTCGCTGGGGGCTGCGCGCAAGCGGCTGCACGTGGTGTCCTGCTTCCCGGCCTCCGACCTCGACCCCGAGCGGCTGCGCGGGCCCGGCCCGCAGATGCTGGCCAAGGTGCTGTCCTTCGCCGAGGAGCGCTCGGGGCTCGCCGATCAGGTGGAGATCGGCAACGGCGTGGACGTGGCCCGGTCCGTGGACCGCCTGGTCGTGGACCTGGGTGAGCGGCTGTGGCGTTCTGGCCTCGTCGTGGAGACCGACTACGGGCTGCCCGGCGGTGACCGGATCCCGCTCGCGGTGGGACACCCGGACCTGCCGGGGGAGCTCCTGGTGGCCGTCCTGACCGATGACGCCGCCTACGTGGCCGAGCCCTCCATCCGCGTGCGTGACCGCCAGCTCGCGGAGCGGCTCGAACGGCTCGGGTGGGTCGTGGCGCAGGTGTGGTCGGCGGCCGCGTTCCTGGACCCGGACGCCGAGGCCGAGCGGGTGCGGCGCGTGGTGATGTCCGTGCGTGACGCCCGGGTGGGCGTCGAGGGTGGCGTGTCGCCGGCGGCGGAGCTGGTGGTTCCCCAGGTGCTGGACGACTGAGGGCTGGTCGGGCGGCCGGCTGGCTGATCGGCCGGGCGGTCGGGTGGCTGGGTGGCCGGGTGGTCCGGTGGGTCGGCTGACTGGTGGGTCCGGTGGGTCTGGTCAGCAGGTCCGCCTCGAGAATGACCTCGGGTACCGAATTCCGCTCGAATCGGTACCCGAGGTCATTCTCGAGGCGGACATTGCTGGCTGCGTCCGGGCGGTGTTCGTGAGGTTGAGCACGGCGGGACCTGACGCGGGCCGCACGGGCGACAATGGTTCGGTGAGTGAGTCCGTGAACCAGCCGGCCGATCCGGCGCGCCCCGTCGATCCGGCGCGCCCCGTCGATCCGGCGCGCCCCGCCGATCCGGTGCAACCCGCCGATCAGGTGTGCGCCGCCGATCCGGAGTGCCCTGCCGATCCCGAGCGCCCCGCTGATCCGGTGCACGACGACGGCGGTCCGCGACGGCGAGGTCCTCGGCGTGCCGTGCGGCGCGGGACCGAGCGCGAGGCCGTGCTGGGTGTCAGTGCTGATGAACGCCCTGCCGGCTGGGGGGAGGGGACCGCCGGCGGTCCCGGCTCTCGTGGCAGCGGTCACGGCTCGAACGATGAGCAGCTCCGGCGGGACATCCCGCCGCACTGGGGCTGACCGCGACAGTCACGACGTCAGATGATCGGTAAAAGGTCAGGTATTCGGCAGCTCGAGCTGCCGACTACCTGACCTTTTACCGATCACACGCCCCTACTCGCCTGCGCCGGAACGCACGGTCAGTTGGAGTTGGGGGCCGCGGCGGTGCCCGACTGTGCGCGCAGCAGGTCGCGGATCTCGGTGAGCAGCACGACCTCCTCGGCAGCGGCCTCCTCGACGACCTCCTCGGGGGACTTGCGGAGGGACTTCAGCTTGTTGATCGGGACGATCACGAAGAAGTAGACCGCTGCCGCGATCAGCAGGAACATGATCAGGCCCTGGATGAAGACGCCGATCGGGAACTCGGTGGACCCTCCGCGCCAGTTCGGGATGCTGAACGCGATACCCGCGAAGTTGGGTGCGCCGACGAGCCAGCCGATGAGCGGCATGATGATGCCCTCGACGAGGCCGTTGATCACAGCGGAGAAGGCGCCGCCGATCACGACGGCGACCGCGAGGTCGAGCACGTTGCCGCGCGTGATGAATTCCTTGAAGCCCTGAAGCATTGTGGTCCCCTGCAGTTGTTCGCGTTGGTCGTGGGCCGCGAGGGTCGACCCGGTCAAGGATTCTGCGGTTCATTTGCAGGTTCCGCACCTCGAACGGACATTCGGCAGAATTGCGGCGTTGTTTGCCCCACTATGCCCGACCAACGTTACGAATCGACCTACGGAACCAGCACTGCCGTCACCGAGCCCCAGCCCGAGACCGCCGACAGCTCCGGCGCATCCTTGGGGGCGACCGCGACGAGCGTGACCGGCCGGTCGGCCTCCGATGCCGGACCGAGCAGCCCGCCTGCCCCCTCCGGCTCGCGTCCGGTAGGGACGGGGAGCACGAGCGCTCCGCGCGCGAGGTACTGGGGCGATTCGGCCTGCGCGCTGCCCGACGTCGTCCCGGACAGCAGGTCGACCCGGTCGCCGGGGCGCAGCAGGGCGGCGACGGCGTCGTCGGACAGGCGAACGGGGACCACCACGGTGCCGTGCGGCGCGGCGGCGGAGACGCCGGCGTCGGACACGAGCGTGGTGTGCAGCGGCGCACCCGCTGGAAGTGCTACCACCGCCGCGCGTCCCAGCAGGCTGCGCACGGCGTGGGCCGCACCGGGCGGGGCGAGGTCGGCGGCGATGGCGCGCAGGACCACGTCGTCCCGGGTGAGCTCGGTACCGGCAGAGACGGGCCGCGCGGTCACCGCGACGTCGACGGTCGGGGGCGGTGGAGGGCGCAGGACGTGCACCGCCAGCGCGGCAGCCAAGCCGAACAGGACGGCCGCCAGGGCGAAGCGCCAGCGCCACACGACCCGTCGGAGCCGACGAGACGCCGCCGAGCGCGGCCCACCCGGACTCTCCTGACCCGGTCGGGACCGAGCTGGACGAGACAGGAGACCGGCGAGACCCGTGCGCGAGCCGCGACGCGGTGCGGCTCCGACCGCCCGGCCCCACGGCGTACGCGGGTCGGAGGAGGGCGGCGAACCGTGGCGCGCGGCTGGTTCGGCGATGGTGTCGAGGAGTCCCATGCCGAAGACGTTATGCAGCCGGGGCGGGGTCGTGGCGCCGTCGTCGGGCCGCTTGTGCACGACAGGCGAGAAGAGCCGCCTGTGGTCGGGCTCGCACCGTTGGCGGCCCGTCGAGCGGGTCGCTGCCCGGTCAGGCCGAGGCGGCCTTGGGTGTGCTGGACCCGCTCGACCCGCTGGACGCGGAACCGGAGGAGCCCGAGGAGCTCGACGACGAGGACGAGCTCGAGCTGTCCGACGACGAGCCGCCGGACGACCCGGAGGACGACGAGGACTCGCCCTTGCCGGACTTCACGGTGCTGTTGGTCGAGGTGCTGCGCGAGTCCGTGCGGTAGAAACCGGAACCCTTGAAGGTGACGCCCACTGAGCTGAACACCTTTCGGAGCCGGCCCTGGCACTCGGGGCAGATGGTCAGCGACGAGTCGCTGAACTCCTGGTGGATGTCGAACGCGTGGCCGCAGTCGGCACACCGGTACGCGTAGGTGGGCACGTGCACTCCTCTTGGACGTCAGGCCGGGCGGGGCGTCGCACGCGCCCGGATCCGGCTCTGGCACTCGGGGTTTCCGAGTGCCAATAGTAACGGTCGAGCGGCGGGGGATAGTCCCAGGATCTCCCGAGGGTGTTCACCGGGGTGCGTTCACTCAAGCACAGGGGCGGACGGTAGTCTCCACTGCGTGTCCGCGACCACTTCCGCCGAGCCCTTAGAGCCCGCCGAAACTGCCACCTCCGACGGAGCGCGACGCACCAAGCCCCGTCGTACCCGTACCACTCGTGTCCGTCAGTTCATCGTCGGCACAGCCGTCGTCCTGGTGCTCATCCTGGTCGCACTGACGACCTTCGGCTGGCTCACCGGGCGCCGTCCGCTCCCGGAGCACTCGGGGGAGGTGCAGGTCGAGGGACTCAGCTCGGACGTCCGCGTCAGCCGCGACGCCCAGGGCGTGCCGCAGATCTACGCGGACTCCGCCGCCGACCTGTTCCGCGCGCAGGGCTACGTGCACGCGCAGGACCGCTTCTTCGAGATGGACTACCGCCGCCACGTGACCGCCGGCCGGCTGGCCGAGCTCGTGGGCAACAACGCCGACGCGATCCAGGCCGACAAGGTCATCCGCACGTTCGGTTGGCGGCACGTCGCGGAGGAGGAGTTCAACATCCTCGACGACACGACGCGGCAGTACCTCCAGGCGTACGCGGACGGCGTCAACGCCTACATCGCCGACCGCGACCCGGCCGAGACGGCCGTGGAGTACACGGTGCTCGACGTCAGCGTCGAGGTGAACGAGCCGGAGCCGTGGAACCCCGTCGACTCGCTCGCCTGGCTCAAGGCGATGGCATGGGACCTGCGTGGCAACTACGAGGACGAGATCGACCGGGCGCTGGCCTACAGCACGCTGGGCGACGCGTCGCGGGTCGCGGAGCTGTTCCCCGCCTACTCGGACACGGGTAACGCGACCATCCTCGACCCCGCCGAGGTGCGCACGCCCGAGGCGACGCAGCAGACTCAGGCGACCGAGACGGCGTCGGGCACCGAGGGCGTGTACGAGAGCCCTGAGCTGGCCAAGGCGCTGGAATCGGCGCAGCAGGCGCTGGAGGCGGTGCCCGTGCAGATCGCCCGGGGCGAGGGCACGGGCTCGAACTCGTGGGCGGTGTCGGGCGAGTACACGGAGTCGGGCAAGCCGCTGCTGGCGAACGACCCGCACCTCGACCTCGCCGCGCCCGGCGTCTGGGCGCAGGTGGGCCTGCACTGCAACCAGGTGGGTCCGGAGTGCCCGTTCGACGTGTCCGGGTTCTCCTTCTCCGGCTTCCCAGGGGTGATCATCGGACACAACGCGGACATTGCCTGGGGCCTGACGAACATGGGCGCCGACGTCACGGACTTCTTCATCGAGCGGGTCCGCAACGACACCTACCTGCGTGGTGCGGACGAGTGGGTACCCATAGAGAAGGAGACCGAGGTGATCCGCGTCGACGGCGGCAGTCCGGTCGACCTGGAGGTCCGACGGACTGTGCACGGTCCGATCATCTCGTCCGTCATGGACGAGGCCACCATGGACGCCGTGCGCCAGTCGCCAGTGGAGGACGGCACCAACCTGGGCCAGTACCGCCAGGCGCCGTCATACGAGATCTCGCTGCAGTGGACGGCGCTCAAGCCCGGGCACACCGCTGACGCCGTGTTCGAGATGAACCGGGCGAAGGACGCGGAGGACATGAAGGCGGCGGCCGCGAAGTTCGAGGTCCCGGCGCAGAACATCGTCTTCGCCACGACGGACGGACACATCGGCTACCAGGCTCCTGGCAAGATCCCGGTGCGGGCGAACGTCCCGGGCGCGGTGGCGTCCGACGGGACCTGGCCGCGCCCCGGCTGGGACGCTCGCTACGACTGGACCGGCTACGTGCCCCAGGAGCAGATGCCGGGCGTCGTCGACCCCAAGGAAGGCTTCGTCGTCGCGGCGAACCAAGCGGTGCTGCCCGGCGACAGCGGCCCGTTCCTCACCCATGACTGGGACTACGGGTACCGGTCGGAACGTATCCGCACGTTGCTCACCGAGCAGATCGCGCAGGGCAGCAAGCTCTCGGCCGCCGACATGTCAGACATGCAGATGGACCAGTGGAGCGTGTTCGCGGACACCCTGGTGCCCGTGCTGCTCGCGGTCAACCTCCCGGCCGGCTACGAATCCGACGGACAGGCCCTCCTCGCCGACTGGGACGACTACTCCATGGACGAGGACTCCGCGGCCGCGGCGTACTTCGCCGCGGTGTGGCGCAACCTCCTGGAGGCCACGTTCAACGACGAGCTGCCGGAGTCCATGTGGCCCGACGGCGGCAGCCGCTGGCTCGCCGTGATCCAAGGCATGCTCGGCGACCCGGACGATGAGTTCTGGGACGACAACTCCACGGTGGCGGTCGTGGAGAGCCGCGACCAGGTGCTCACGGAGGCGCTGGTCAGCGCACGCCAGGACCTGACCGTCGCGCTCGGCAAGGACACGAGCGACTGGGAGTGGGGAACGCTGCACCAGCTGCGCCTGGAGCACCTGGTGCTCGGCGGTTCAGGCGTCCCGGCGCCGGTCGCGGCGTACATGAACCCGTTGCCGGTGAAGGTCGGAGGAGGAACCTCGATCGTGAACGCCACGTCGTGGGACGCCTCCAGCGGCAACTTCGAGGTGACGAGTGGCCCGTCGATGCGCATGGTCGTCGATCTGGCGGACCTCGACGCGTCCACCTGGGTCGTGGTCACCGGGACGTCCGCACACCCGGCGTCGGAGCACTACGACGACCAGCTCGACGCGTGGGCGAACGGGGAGACCTTCTCGTGGCCGTTCAGCGCCGAGGCGGTCGACGCCGCGCAAGAGGACGAGCTGATCCTCACCCCGTGAGGTAGGCCGCCGTCGGTCGGGCTGTCCTCCAGCGGCGGTCAACCGAGCCAGCGCCAGTCGGCGGTGGTGGCGACGGCGTGCACCAGGATGTCGTGCTCCTCGCGCGGCAGCGGGTGCGCCGCGGCGTCGTACACCTCTTCGGGGAAGACGACGGCGATCACGTTCGCGCCCGGCCGCAGATGGGTGAGGGCGCGGTCGTACCAGCCGCCGCCCTGACCGAGCCGCACCCCGCGGGTGTCGACAGCGAGGGCGGGCGCCAGGACGACGTCGGCCAGCTTGGTGGCGTCGGTGCCGAGCGTGGGACCACCGGGCTCGGGCGGGCGGCCGGGTGCGCGCTCCAGGAGGTCGTCCGGGCCGGTGTAGTCGGCCCAGTCGCGGGCCAGGCCCGCACCGAGCACCGGGAGCAGCACGCGGACTCCGCGCCCCGTGAGGCGGTCCAGGAGTGGCCCCATGCCTGGTTCGGCACTGCGGGCGGCGTACGCGGCGACGCATCCCGCGTCGCGAACCTCGGGAATTGACTCGATGATGTCCGCAAGTGACTCGGCCGCTTGTGCCCGCTGACGGGCCGACCGGTGGCCGCGCTGCGCGCGGATCGCGCGGCGGAGCTCTTCCTTGGCGTCACCAGTCTCCATCCCGGGTAGGACGGGGTACGGCTGTGGCGTCGGAACAGAGATGCCGCTCATGACCGCTATTGTGCCAAGACTCCGAGACAAGATTGTTACGAACAGCGTACGAAGAAGGCGAGAACATGACCGAGCGGCTGCTCGACGGGTCCCGGACCACCGAGCGTGGTAGACCCTCTCCAACGCGGGGATTCGTCATGGGACGTGGCAAGGGGCGAACGATGATGCCGTCGAGCAAGTCAGATGCGCCAGAAGGCGCGACGGGAAAGTTTGTGAAGGGATGGACGGTGGCCAAGCCATGGCCGGTGACGCTGCGCGACGACACGGCGGCCGGGGCAGTCGTGCTGCGCCCGCTCCGACGTCGGGACGCGGGGGACTGGTCCCGGCTCCGAGCCGAGAACGCAGCCTGGCTGGAACGCTGGGAGGCGACGGCGCCCGGTGCGAACCGGTACATCGCCTCGACGTTCGGCGAGTACGTGCGCTCCCTCTCCGCGCAGGCGCGGGCCGGGACGTCGCTCCCGTTCGGTGTGGAGCTCGACGGCGCGCTCGTGGGGCAGTTGACGGTCTCGTCCATCACGTGGGGCTCGATGTGCTCGGCGAGCATCGGCTACTGGGTCAGCCAGAGCGTGGCCGGACGGGGCGTTATCCCCACAGGCGTCGCCATGGCCACCGACTACGCCTTCTTCCTTGGCCTGCACCGCATCGAGATCAACATCCGGCCCGAGAACAAGCCGAGCCTGCGCGTGGTCGAGAAGCTCGGGCTGCGGGACGAAGGGGTGCGCGAGCGCTTCCTGCACATCCAGGGCCAGTGGCGTGATCACCGGACCTTCGCGGTCACCCGCGAGGAGGTCCCGGAGGGGCTGCTGACGCGCTGGCAGCGTCTGCGGGACGCGCCCTGACGGCGGGACACGCCGTGCGCGGTGCGGCTGGGCGTGGCGATGCTCGCCTAACGTCGTGTCGTGGAATCGACTGCAGGACTGATAGCCGCAGTGCTATTCGTCCTGTGGTTGGGCTATTGGCTGCCAACCCTGGTGCGCCATCGGTCAGAGCTCGCGGAATCGCGGGTGACCGACCGGTTTTCGGTGGGGCTGCGCATCGTCGCGATGAGTGGCTCCGACAGGAGAGGAGGAGCGATGGTTACTGACGGCAAGCCGCGGGGGACCGGCCAGGGCGTGCCGCGCGTCGCTCGTCCGACCTCGAAGGGGCACCCGCTCCAGATCATGGTCCGTGGCCGACCGCTGACCGCGGAGCGCCTCCGCCGGGTCGAGCGGCGTGCGCGGCGAGTTGCGCGTGCGCGGCGTCGCCTTATCGTCTCGGCGCTCCTGCTGGTGTGCAGCATCGGTGGCTGGGCACTCGTCGGATTCGACCGGCTGCACTGGGGCATGGCCGTCGCGCCGTCGGCCATGCTGCTGTTCGTGCTCTTCCTGGGCCGTCGTGCGGCCCGGGCAGCACGACGCGCGGACGCCCGGTGGCAGGCCACCGTGCGGGCCGCACGGCAGCGTGCGACGCAGGCGCGCGCCCTTGCCAACGGTGGCCCGTACGCGCCGCGCAACCGCGCGCAGGTCACCGGCCTGGCCACGCACGGCTCGAGCACGGAGACGCAGGCGATCCCACGGGTCGCCCGCAAGGACGTGCTCGACGAGATCCTGGACGGCCCGACGAAGCCGAAGGTCATCGAGGTCCCTGTCGAGGAAGAGCCCAAGGCGGCGCCCAAGACCGAGCTGGCGACGGAGGACGAGAAGCCGGCCGAGCGGGCCGCGGTACCGAGTGGGCGCGCCTGGGACCCCGTCCCGGTTCCGCTGCCCACCTACGTGACCAAGCCTGCGGCGCCGCAGCGTCAGCCCGCGGCGCTCCCACCTTCGTCGACCGCACCCAAGGGTCCGACGGCGACCACCGGTTCGGCGTCGCAGCCGAGCGGCACCGGCCGTCAGCTCTCTGCCGGCCCGGCCTCCGCGCCGCCGTCGGTGCCCGTGTCCGGCGCGGCGCCGGCCGGGACGGACCCGGTTGGCGAGGACGAGCTGCTGCGCGGCGAGCCGCCGCGGACGAAGTCCGAGACGCTGGGCAAGCCGCTGGAAGAGATCCTGGCGCGACGTCGAGCGGCTGGGTGACATGGCTAGTGAGGTAGCGCGGGTCGCGTGTTCGTGACCCGCGCGACACCCGGCCAAGTTGCGGATCACCGGCGGTGAAGTGCTAGTCTTCTGCAGTCCGAGGGGCTATGGCGCAGTTGGTAGCGCGCTTCGTTCGCAATGAAGAGGTCGGGGGTTCGAATCCCCCTAGCTCCACCCGGTGAAGGCCGCTGAACCGCTCGAAAGAGCAGGTCAGCGGCCTTCGACGTTCCTCGCAGGGCACCTAGAGAAGGAATGGTGCAACGAGGATGACACGGTTCGTGACACGGTTTGAGCGCCCACGGGTGCCGCTCAGTGCCCATGGTCCGAGGTGGCTCAAGGTGGCCGCTGGACTCATGAGGGGTATGAGCGCAGAGCCCGAGGAACGACTGGACCGCACCCCGATGTGGACTCTCGACGAGCTCTGCGCGTTCCTGCGTACGACCCCTGCCACGGTCCACACGTGGCGCAAGCACGGCCGGGCTCCGAAGGCGTACAAGATCGGCCGACACCTGCTGTTCGCGGAGGCTGATGTCCGGGCTTGGCTGAAGGCGTGCGCCGACGCTGCCAAGGCCGTCGAGGACGCGGACGGCACCACCGATGGCTCGGGTGCGGGCACCGGGTCGGGGTGGTGAGCCATGGGCAAGCAGAAGCTGCAGCCGGGCGAGCACGGCGAGATCTTCCTCCAGGAGAACGGTCCGAACGCGTGGCGTGGACGCACTCGGTTGTGCCTGTGGGACGGCACCGAGACGTGGGTATCCCGCAACGCGTCGACGGACGATGCGGCTCGATTGAAGGTCCAGAAGGGGGTCGTGGAGCGGCTGAGCGCGGCCCGCGGCTCGGACGACCTGAAGCCCAACTCGAAGGTCGGGCTGGCGTGCCGGCAGTGGGTCGCGGAGATGCGGGTGCGTTCGGAGTGGCCGCGCCCGCCGATCCGTCCACAGACTGTGGACGAGTACGAGCGGCTGTTGGGAAACCACGTGGTGCCAACCCTGGGCAAGCGCCGGCTGAACGAGCTCACGCCTGCCCTGTGCCAGGCGTTCGTGGACGGGATCGTGAAGTTGGGCAAGTCCAAAGAGCGGCAGGCCAAGGGGCAGGAGATGGTGACCACCACGCTGCAGGTGCGTTCCGCGCTCTGCATGGTGCTCGATCGCGCGGTGGTGCATGACGCCATCCGGGATAACCCGATGCGCAAGACGATCGTGCCAGCGCGGAAGAAGCCGGATCCCAAGGCGATGACGGTGATGGACGTGTACCGCCTCCGGGTCGCGGTCCGGGCGTGGGAGAAGGACCGCGTGGGCAAGCCCGGGCCGAAGCCGACGGGTCAACTGTCCGCGGCTGTCGATGTGATGCTCGGGACCGGGATGCGTATCGGTGAGGTGATGGCGCTGCGCTGGGGCGAGGTGAACCTGTCCCCGGACGGACTGCCGACGATTGCCGTGGAAGCGACCCTGACGGACGTGAAGGGGCAGGGTACGGTGCGTCAGCCCAAGCCGAAGACCGATGCGGGGGAGCGGGTCCTCATCATCCCGCCGTTCGTCGTTGAGTCGATGGAGCAGATCCGCCCTGCGGTGACGAGCGCTGAGATGCCTGTGTTTCCCTCGCGTCGGTTCAAGGACGAACGAGCGGTGCCGAAGGAGCAGACGACCGCCAATCTCCGTCGCACCCTCCGGTCCGCGCTGGCCCTGGCGAAGATGACGGGCGAGGTGCATCCCCACTTGCTGCGGTCCACAGCGGCGACCTATGTCGCGCGGCGGATGCGCGCGGCGGACGCGGCGGCACTGCTGGGGCACAAGATCGAGGCCGGGGTGACCGGGAAGTACTACATCGAGCGTCTGCGGCTGGCGCCGGACACGTCGGCTGTGCTGCAGGAGATGGTCGACATCGGCAAGGAAGAAGCCGCGAAGGTGCCGCGAGCCGAGGTTGCTGCCAAGCCTGCGACGAGGCGCCTGGAGAGCCCAGTGGCTACCAGAGCGGGGGCTGTTCTTCGTTGACGGCGTGGTTCTGTGCTCCAGCTGGCTTCTGGCGCCGGAGCGCAGGGTGGCGTTTGTGGCGGGCAGCGTGGACCCCGGTGCAAAGGTGGTCGAGCCGCTCGGTCATGCGGTGCAGGTGTGCGAGGTCGCTGCTGTTCGCAGCTGCGCCGAGAGCGTCGACGTCAGCGTGGTCGATCCACTCGCTGACCGCGGCGACTAGCGCGGCGAGGGGGCGTACCGTGCCCGACGCGGTTGCCTTGCCGGCGTCACCAGACGTGGGTGTCATGGAGGATGGCGTCCGTGGCCGGGCAAGGGCCGCCTGCGCGATGGCGGCCAGCTCGGCGGCATCGTCCTGTCCGTCGCCATCCAGGGGCTCGGCGTTGGCGGCGTGGTGTTCGGTGATCGCGGCGCGGACCTGCTTCCACTCATTCTCGGGGGAGGTGCCATTGGTCGTGATGTCGTTCCAGGCGCTCTCCGCCATGGCGCGGATGTGCTCGGGCATGGTGAGGTCGTCGCGGGTGTCCTTGATCCGGCCAGTGTGTTCGAGACGGGTGTAGGACTTGGTGCCGGTCACCATCTGAGCGGCCTTGGAGCGCGCGTCACCATGCCGGCCCGGAACGGACTCTTCTTGTTGATGCGGTCCCGCCGATTCGGCGGGGCCGTTGTTGCCCCTTTTGCCCCCACCCTTCGCGTTGCCGTCCTTCCAGCCTGCGTTGGCTGCGTTCTTGTCGGCCTTGAAGCGGGTGGCTTGCTGCCGGAGTGCGGCTTGTTCGGTCTCGGCAGTCTTGTACTCGCGGTACAGCTCTTCGGCGGTCTCCAGCGGCAAGGGTTCGCGGATGGTGTTCTCGTCGTGTTCGGCGATCAGATCGCGCAGCCCTTCCGTGGCACGGCGCACGAACACCGGCACGGCCTTCCAGCCGAGCAGCTTGACCGCTTCCAAACGTCGCCACCCGCACAGCAGTAGGCCGTCCGGGGTGACAGTCAGGGGACACAGCAGCCCGACACGACGGATCGAGTCACACAGTGCCTGGAGGTCGCCGACCTCGCGCCGGTGCCGGTACCCGACGGTGATGGAGCCGACGGCACGGTCCAGTCGCAGTCCGTCGCTGTCGTCATGCGGCATGTCCTGCCTCCCGGGCTTCGAGGTGGTGGGGCGGGGCCAGGTCGTGCGCGTCCTGCTCAATCACCAGGCGTGCGGTGTGCCCAGCCAGGACGCGGTGCAGGAGGCCGTGCCGCGCCGGGGTGCCCAGGACCGCAGAGACGAGGCGGGTCCAGGCTGCCCGGTCGATGTCGAGTTCGACTGCGGGGTGGCGGTCCTTGCGCAAGCGGTCGCGCGCGGCGGGTACACCGGCCGCTGTGGTCAGGGTCGTGGTGATGTGCTCCAAACCGGCCAGGGCGACGTCCTGAGGCCATCCGACCGCGACCAGGACCGCGATCGTCGCCCGGGTCGCGGCCCGGACCCTGACGATGGTGGCGGCTGTGGTCGGGTCTAGATCGGTGGCTGCTGTCGCACCTGTGTTCGTGGTGGCGAGGGCGAGTTCGAGCCAGGGGGCAGTCTCACCTGCTGGTGTCGCAGTCGGTGTAGACGGGTCGCCGATACGTAGGGCAGGTGGCAGGTCGGTGTGAGTCATCAGGTGGCGCGCGCGGCTCGGAGAGCACAGGAGCTGATCGGCCCGGGCCTCGGCCCCCAGCGTGCGCTTTACCGCTACGGTCACGACCGCCCACGGGTTGTCCGCGTGCCGTACCGCGTCGTTGCGGAGAACTTGGAACGCCGCGACAGCGGCATCGTGCTCCGTCAGACGGTATTTGCGAGCCAGTGCCCCGTACCGGTCGGCGCAGTAGGCGAGCAACTCGGCGGCCTCCAGATCCGTCGACCACGCGTCACCACCTGTCCCGGCGAGCCGGTTCAGTAGGGAGCGGAGTCCATCTGGGGTAGCGAACTCCGGCGCAGCATCTGTGTAGGCGGAGCCACCGTTCCGGCCGGCGGGCGAAGGCGCCGTGGCGGCGTCGGGGCGCGAAGAAGTACCGGCGGGCTGCTGGTCGGGGTGGCGGTCCGGCCCTGCCGTCCGAACCGCGCCCGTGCTCTGATCGCTCATCATCAGTCCCCAGCCACGGCACGCATCGGCACACCACGGCGTGTGCAATAGGTTACGCGGAAAGCAGGTAATGTGCAAGATCGACACATGGATCACTGGAGTGTTGTGATCGCGCGCATTGGGGATAACCTGATGCGCATGGGACAGCCCACCGAGCCCGAACACCCCGATCTCGCCATCAGACCCGGCCAGCCTGGTGGTGTGCGTCTGCCGGATGATGGCCAGGCGTGGTCGAGGTCCTGGACTGCGGGCATCGGTGAGCGGTTACGTTCTGTCCGTCGGGCGGCTGGGTTGACGACGCAGCAGGTCGCCGACCGGACCGCCGCGCTGGGTTATCCGATGGCGCGGGCGAGCATCGCGAACCTGGAGACCAGGCCGCGGGCGAAGATCTACCTGCAAGACGTCACCGTGCTGGCCGCTGCGCTCGGCGTCTCTCCGGTCGAGATCCTGTATCCGCTGGAGGTCAGCACCGTCCCGACCGCCACATCCACACCCGTGGGGGTGGTCCGGCGCGGCGTGCTGAAGAACACCAGCGCCGAGGTCCTGCCCGGCCATACCGAGCGAGCTCCCTCTGCCGTCGCGTGGTTCACCGGCGGGTATGGCAGAGTCCTTGAAGCACGCCTGGCTGCCATCACCGCCTACGGCAGATTTGAAGCCCGTGGCAAACTCCTGGCGATGCTTCGCGAAGAAGAGAAGGCCGGAGCCCTGGAAGCGCGTGCCCAGACGGTCGGCGCCCCCGCGCCCGCTGTGTTCATGAGGGTCCTGCGGATGGAGGTCTACGACCTCGCATGCTGGGCCCTCGACGCAATCACCGCCTACCAGCTGCTCGCGGCCAAGGTCGGCGACACCAGGCCCGCAGTGAGCGACGAGGAACGCGCGATAGCTGAGCATGTCGCCACCACGCCCCCTCCCGGGTACATCGAGGACCCGTTCGAACGACCCGACGTGCACGGAGTCCTGACCATCGGCGCCCCCGAACCCGGAGCCACACCCTTCTATCTTCAGAACGACCACGAAGACCGGTGGACCCCACCCGACCTGACCCGGCCAGCCACCGCATTCGAGATCGAGACCAACCTGCAGGCACCCACACGGCGAACCAAGCCCCAACCAGCGCAGCCCGAGCCCTGGCCGTCCCCAGCGGGCCCGTCCCGTCGGCGCGACAGCGGAGGCATGGACGCACCGGGACTGTAAGAGCGCTACGGCGAAACTCACGCCTCGCGGTGCGCCAAGACGACGTGTGCGAGGCATTCACGGCCACGACGGGGAATCGACGACCTGATCGCTCCAGGCGCCGGCTCTTGCTCAACACGTCATCGGGCGCCGGTCGAGAAGATGCCCCACCAGGGCGCCGATGGTGCGCGTGTAGTCCCGGTCGGCGGCGAGTTGCCGGCCCTCGAGGCCCATCAGCGCGATGGTCTGGGGATCAGCGTTGAGTGCGCGCTGGATCGCATCGGCGAGGGCAATCGGGGATCTTGGCGCGGCGGTGTAGCCCGTGACGCCGTCGATGACGGTGTCGGTGAGGCCTCCGACGGTGGTGGCGACAACGGCTCCGGCTCCGGCGATGAATGCCTCCAGTGGGATGCGCCCGAACGGTTCGACGCGGGACGGCACGATGACCGCAGCTAGTGCGGGGTGGCCGAGCAGCCCGGGTATGCCGCGGTTGAAGCGCGTCCAGAGTGTGACCGCCAGGTCGGAGCAGCGGCGCCGGAGGTGTAGTTGATAGGAACTCGGTCCGTCATCGTCGGTGACGGCGGCGAGCACGAGGTGCGGGACCTGGACGCCACTGGAGCGCAGATGGTCGAGCGCGTCGAGGAGATCGTCGAATCCCTTGTAGGGTGCGGCGCGGCCGAACGCGAGTAGGAATCCGTTCTCGGCTTCGGGCGGGATCGGCGGTGCAGCGGAGAGCGGGACGACGGCCCCGGTGAGCCCGTTGGGTACATCGAGGATTCGGTCCTCTGGGACTGCTTGGTCCTCCAGGAGCTCGCGCATGTGGGTGCTGATGGCTCCGATTGTCGCGCCGGCGCGCAGCCAGCCGACCAGGCCACGACTCTCCCAATCCGTGTGCTCAACGTCGGCGTGGTGCAGAGCGCTCGATCGTGGCAGGTAGACGATGTTCCACAAGGGGTCATCGGACAGGTGAGGGCCGAGGCCGACGAACGGCCGGTCGATCGCGACGAGTGCTCCGCTGCCGTAGTCGCGTTTCAGGTCCTTGATCACGCGCGCTGAGTCCTTGGCCAGGTGCTGAAACGCAGCCAGGCCGCCGAACCGGGACTGCCCGCCGGTCCCGTTGCTCAGCGGTATGACCTCGTGCGGGACCCGGTCGAGGATTGCGAGGCTCCGCTGGTGAGCGGTGTGGTCGTGCTCAGGGCTGGTCGGGTCGAGGTGGACGGGCGCGACAACCAGGTCGGTCCCGTCGGGCAGGTGCTCGGCGACGGCTGCCAAGAGCGCCTGATTAGACAGGCCTGCGCCGGTGGCGGCGCTGTAGAAGCCGTCGTGGAGCGCGACGACGAGCGCGCGCCTCACGGTGTGGCCTCGCAGATGGCGTGCCCGACGGCGCCACGGTCGGCCTCGGCGTCGATCCGCATCACGGGCACCGTGGCGAGGGCATCAGCCAGGGTGCGCAGCGCGGGTCGGACGGCAGCGGCAGGGTCGCGGTAGAACGCGCGAAGCCGGTCGAGCGGCTCCGCGCGGGCCCACGGGTGCGTGAGGTCGAGGTGTTCGCGACGGCGGGTCAGGCTCGTCTCGACGGTGCAGTCCAAGATGATCCAGCGCTCCGGCAGGGTGAGCCGCCTGGCAACGAGCTGGGAGTATGCCCACCCGGCGCGGTCGGGCAAGCCGCCGACGGACGCGGCCCAGCCGAGAGCGGTGAGCCAGTTCCGGTCCATGACCACGCCGCTCGCACGGGCCAGTCGGCGGGCCTGGGAATCCTTGCGGAGCCAGTTCGCCAGGTGTGGGTGCTCGTCGTGGTGATGGGGGTGCGCGGCCAAGGTGAGTGACCGCGCGTGGTCGTCGGTGTACTCGCCGAGCACGGTGTGTCCACGGTCGGCGACAACGGTCATCGCTGTGGTCTTCCCGGCGCCTGGCATGCCTTCGACCGCGACAACGCCCGCGCAGCCTACGACAGACCCCTTCAGCGTCTGCTCATCAGAAGAGGACGTCATGCTCGGTCTCTCTGGACGGCTTTGGGGGCGGCGCCACGGGTGAGGTCCGTGCGGTGAACGATGTGTCGTGGTCGGCTCGGGTCAGCGCCCAGCCCTGCAGCAGGCCGGTATCGAGCAGCACGACACCGTGCGGCACTGTCAGGTACAGGTCGCGCCCGACCTGGCAGATGAGTTCGCCGCTGATCGTCGCGCCCACGTGCAGGGGGTCGAGCTGACGCTCTGGGGCGACGCCGTCGCCAGTCAGCCCATATGCCCGCGTGTGGTCCACCGGCTCGGCGCTGGTCCGCCTCTGACCGGGCGGCCAGTCCAGACCAGCGGCCTGTTCAGCGACGGCAGTCAGCTCCTCTGCGCGGGACGACGCCGTTCCGGGCGCCAGACGGGCGGCACGCTTGCGGGCGGTGTGGACCTGCTGCGGCAGGCCGAGCGCAGCGGTCAGCAGGGACTCGCACCGCCGAGCGGACATCAGGGAGCCGGCCGAGAGGAACAGCGAGGACAGCGCACCCTGTTCCAGCAGTCGGACCTGTCCGCGTTCCGTGGCGGTGATCCCGGCCTTGACCAGGCTTCCATGATGGGCGAGGTAGACGCTGAACTCCCGTGAGTCGTCCAGTCTCGTGTCGGTCGCGATGGACCGGGAACGGGCTATCGCGGCGCACGATTCGCACTGACCGGACTTCGCTTCCGGTGCGATCGGTGCTTGGCCGACGCAGGGGATGCGGCGCCCGTCCCACCAGAGCCCGACGCATCGGCGGTCCAGGCCGACCGTCAGCACCAGCCGTGCCCCGACGTCCAGGGCACTGGAGCGCACCTCACCGGTGGGGGAGAGCCACTCCAGGATCGCGGCCGGGGTGTCGGTCTGGGTCCAGACGAGCCCGGTAGGCCGCCAGGCGGGTGCGGGCGTGTCGGTCATGGGGTGTCTCCCAGCGGTCGTAGAGGCTCTGCAGGGTGTCGGTCCCGGCGAGCAGGGCGACGTCGGCCAGGGCTTCGGCGGGGGTGTCAGGCATGTGCAGGTGGTTCCGCATCCTGTCAGTGGCCAGCTCGTTGCGCACCGCGCGTTTCACGTCGAGCCCGGTGACGACGGCGTCATCCCCGCCCACCAGAACGAGGACCTGGCTCGGTCCGGAGGTGAGGTAGGCGGAGGTCGCGGCGACGAAGTCCGTGCCGTAGGCGTCGGGGTAGAGCCGGTCGCAGTCGGTAGTGGTCAAGGTTCGTTCAGCCCGATGCACGATCCGGAATCGCCGTCTCAGGTGCGTCCAGATCTCGGCCTCGGGGGCGCCCGGCTTGAGGAGCGCGACGGTGAGCCGTTGCGGCAACGCCCACGTCCTACGCAGTACAGGTGACGGGCTGCGCATCGCGGACGCCCACGCCATAAAGCAACCGCATCGCCACTCCAGACCTGGATGCTCAGGGACCGCTCGCACGACTTCGGTCATCACCGGTCCCGAGCACACCGGGCACGCTGACCTGCCGTCGAGCATCGGGCGCACGAGACCGCCGGAGCGGATCGCGATCCACCACGCATCCCACGCAGACTCCACGGCGACCGTAGGTGCTACCGCGCCATGCAGCCATGTCTCCAGCCCCAGTCCGAGGGTGGCGCTGAGGCGTAGCGGGTCCACATTCATCGGAGCACTATCTCGACGGTGGCGGCGCACTCAGCGGACTCCGTGACCATGGTTTCGAGCCGTTCCACGCTCGGGCACGAGACGGCAAGCTGCACCGCGAGCTGGTCGGCGAGGTACCCGGCGAGCGCCTCGGTGCTCGTGCTCGCGATCGGCAGGAGCGCGACCCAACGACGCGGCAAGGTGAAGAAGGCGCCGCCGCCCGTGACATGGACCAGCTCGTCGTCTTCGGCCACCAGCACGCCAGGGGTACTGGTCGCGAGCAGGGTGCGGCGCTTGAGTGGGGTCAGGGTCGCACGCAGGGCGCTCTTGAGGATGGCGAAGTCGGCGATCATCCCGGCGTCGTCTGGTTCACCCCAGACCGTGAGCGTGACCTGGTAGGTGTGCCCGTGCAGGGGCTCGAAGGTGCCGTCGTGCAGGCCGGTGTGGGCGGCGTTGAAGTCCCAGCCGGGGCCGCCTACGCGTGCTCGGGCCAGGTGGCGGGTCGCCGTGGTGATGGTCATGCCGGGCCTGTCGCGAGCGACATGAACTCGGCGCGAGCGGCGACGTCGTCCAGGAGCAGGCCGCTCAGCGCAGACGTCTTGGTGCTGGATCCGGCCGCTCCGACTCCGCGCAGGGTCATGCAGGTGTGCTCGGCAGAGATCAGCACGCCGACTCCGGCGGCGTCCAGCTGTCCGGACATCCAGTCCGCGACCTGCCGGGTCAGGCGCTCCTGGACCTGGAGCCTGCGCGCGTAGTGGTGCACGACGCGGGCGACCTTGCTCAGCCCGAGGATCCGGTAGCGCGGTACGTACCCGACGTGAGCGACACCGACGAAGGGCAGCACGTGGTGCTCGCACACCGACACGAATCTGATGTCTCGTACCAGGACGAGCTGGCCGGGCTCTGCGGTGACCTCGAAGTCCGTCGGGGTGAACTGCGGTGGTGTGGTCATCTCGCGCAGGGCACGGACCATCCGGCCCGGCGTAGCGATCAGGCCGGGGTCGGACACATCCAGACCGAGCGCCGTGAGCATCAGCCCGGCGTGTGCTTCGGCCGTAGAAATATCGGCGACGTCGTCGTGTGCGGCGTCGGTCTCACTGGCTGCAGTGTCGGGGTTCTGGGCAAGGATGCTCATCTGACGCTCCGATCGAAAGTGGAATCGTGGGAGATAGAGGCAGGAGACGTCGCGAGCAAAGAACGCAGCACGGAAACGACGCCGTTGTCTGCGATGGTCCCGGTGACCTCGTCGGCGACTGCCCTCAGCTCGGCAGGGGAATGCCCCATCGCGACGCCCCGGGCAGCCCAGGTCAGCATCGCGATGTCGTTGATGCCGTCGCCCACCGCGACCGTGTGAGTGCTCGGTATACCCAGGGTCTGCCGGACCGCATCCAACGCCGTTGCCTTCGACAGGTCAGGTGGTGTCACGTCCACCCACGTCGGACCGCCAGCGGTCGCCGTGACTCCCAGTGCACGCAGAGAGTCCAGCAGATCGAGCACTCCGGCCCCGCGCAGAAATACTCGAGGAGTCGGCGTGCTCCACAGCTCCTCGAACGACACCAGGCGCTGTCGGCCGTTGATCACTTCGTCCGGGACCGGTGTGCTGGTGCGGTATCCCCATCCCGTCTCCTCGACCGCGATCTGCGTCTCCGGTAGCTGGGCGGCGACGAGGCGGGCGACGGGTTCGGGATCGAACGTCGTTGCTTCCTGGATGGTGTGCCCGCCTGGGGCCAGTGGGTTCAGACGGGCGGTGACGGCGCCGTTGGAGGCGATCGCCCATCCGTGGGCCAGGCCCAGGCTGCGCGCGACGGGGAGTACACCGGCCAGGGACCGCCCTGAGGCGAGCACCACGTGATGGCCGGCCAGTCTCAACGCCTTGACGGCGATCCGCGTCTCGCGCGGGACCTCCCAGCCGGCCCCGAGCAGCGTGCCGTCGATGTCCAGAGCCATCATCACGCTCGACGCCAAGGGTGCCCTGAGTCGGTATGGCGGCGCGTTGCTTGCCAATGCGGCGGTGGTAGGCAGGCTGGTCGTTGCCATGGGTTACTCCGAGAAATTGGGGGAGGTAAGAGCGGAAGCTGCTGGCGCGATGGACCCGGTTCGCTTTGCGGCGCGGGCGTGCGTCTCCGTTCGACCAGGGCGCAACCGCGGTCGGGCCGAGGCCGGTGGCTGCTCACCGATCACGACGCAGAGCGCGCCATGATCAGCCAGATCTTGAGTCAGCCGATGGCGAGCATCGGCAAGATGGGCGTCGGCCGGGAGGAGTACCTGTGAGGCGTGCCGCAGTTGAGCGGCCTCGACGATCTGACTGATCGTGAACCCGTCTCCTGTGTCGTGCAGGACCTCCGCCAGCGCCAGGCCTTCGGCCTCGACGTATCGGGTGACCTCTGCAAGTTGTTGCGTCACCAAGGAGTCGTCGGCACCGCAGACGTATCCGATCGCGACTGGTCTTGGTGCGTTCATGCCTCTTCGCCGATCGGGCGTCGCAGGGCCGAACGGACCTGGATCTCCAGGCCGTGGCGGGTCCCGGTCCAGAGCGTGTGTGCGGGGACGAGCATGCGGTGATCGAGCGGAAGGTCGCAGCCCAGAGCACGGGCGATCCGCTCACCGTCGTCCAGGTCCGCGGGCTGGATGCAGATCCGGTCCTTGGTCACGGTGACCAAGTCGATTCGGTCGGGACCGACGGAGCGGATAGCTGTGAAGGCGTCCTCCAGCGCACGCGTCAGACCGTCGAGATGTGTCCGCTCGTTGACCAGCGTCGAGCCATTGGGCTCGATCTTCTCCAGGTCCAGATCGTGGTTTCGCAGTCCCATCACGTCCCCCTCGTGCAGCTCCGTTGGTGCTCTGCCTGGCCGGCGGGCCGTTACTGGGGCACGGCCCGCCGACGAGACACGACGCTACGAGCGAGGGAACCAGGAGGGCTGCTACACACGTAGCAGTTCCGAGCCTGTCGGTTACTGGGTGAGCCGCCTATGGTGTTGGACATGACAAAGGACGCGGACCTGTTGCGTGGCGTGGGAGCGGCAATTGCCGCGCACCGTCGTGCGGCCGGCGTGACGCAGCTTTCGCTCGCCGAGCGCATCGGCAAGTCCGTCCAGTGGGTCTCGGCCGTGGAACAGGGCCGGCGGCATGCCGAGCGGCTCACCGACCTGGTCCGGATCGCATCGGTCATCGGCTGCACCGTCGACGACCTGATCGGTAGGCCGCTGGACTCGCTGACTCCTGGCACTGGTCCGTCGCAGGCCGAGACCGTGACCGCGCTGCGCGAGGTCATCATGCGTTCGGCCGGACCGATGCCGGTGACTGATCCGGCCCCCGACCTGGCTGACGTGGCGGGGCGTGTGGATGACGCCTGGACGATGTGGCACGAGTCACCGTCGGCGCACCGCGGCGTCGGCGCGATTCTCCCCGCGCTCGTCGCTGACGCTCATGCTACCCACGCCATGTCGTCCGACCGGGCGCGCAGCGCCCGCACCTTGGCGGGCGCCTACCAGATCACCCGGCAGTGGCTGCACCACGTCCCGTCCGGAGACCTGGCCTGGGTCGTGTCCGACCGGGCTGCGCATATCGCCCGCGAAGCCGACGACCCCTACCTCATCGCGCTGTCCGCCTGGGCGCTGTCAGGCCCGTACCGGCGCGCCGGGCACCAGGACGAAGCCACCCGGCTCTGCCTGGTCGCGGCCGACGAGGTGCACACCCGCATCGACCCGGCCAACCCGCGCAAGGACCTCCTTGGTGCCTACGGGATGCTGCACCTGGCCGCAGCAGTCAGCGCTGCACAGTCCGATCAGGACGGCCGCGCCTGGGCACTGCACCGCGTCGCGCAGGACGCAGCCAACACCCTCGGGCCCGGCTACTACGACCCGTGGACGAAGTTCGGCGCCGGGAACGTCGACATCCACGCTGTGGCGATCAACGCCGAGCTCGGGCGCCCGGACGACGTGGTCGAGCTGTCCGCCCGCCTCAACCTGAACAACATCCCGAGCGTCGAACGGAGATCAGCCGCACTGATCTCCACGGCCCGTGGCTTCGTGCGGCGCGGTGAGGACGAGTCCGCAGCACTGGTCCTGCTGGACGCAGAACAGGTCTCCACCGACGAAGTTCACGACTCCACGATCGTCCGCGAGATGCTGCGCGAGCTGATCATCCGCGACCGCGCCCGCGCCCGCCCGCACGTGCAAGGCCTCGCCCGCCGCGGCGGCCTGCTCGCGGCCTGACCGAAGCAGCCCGTTCGGCCAGCAGCTCCCGGACCGCACCTGGAGCGTGCTCAGCGATCTTGCTCGCGCGTAGTGGTCCGTCGTCAGCTGCTATGACCGCTGCGCGCCCATGCACGAACGCGGCCATGGCGCCCACCTCCAGCGCGGAAAGGCCCGCCGAGGTCAGCGCCCCGGCGATGCCGGCCAGAACATCGCCCGAGCCGGCAGTGGCCAGCCAAGCCGGGCCTTCGTCCTGGCTGAACGCTCGACCGTCCGGTCCAACGACGATGGTGGTCGAACCCTTCAGCAATACCGTCACCTCGGCCGCCTCCGCGACGCGCAGAGCGTGTTCGTAAGGCCGATGGAGGATGTCTGCCGTCGTCGCCTCGTGCCCGAGCGCGGCCAACGACCGGGCCAACTCGCCCACGTGCGGGGTCAGCAAGACGCGGTCTCCGGGTGTGGGTCGGTCGCCCGCCGCACGACGGCGAACGCAGGCCTCGATCGCACCGGCGTCGACCACGCAGGGCAGGCCCGTCGCTAGCGCCTCGTCGATCGCTCGTTCCTGGTCCGGGTCATCAAGCACACCCGACCCCAACACGTAGGTGTCGACCTTTCCCGGGAACCTCTCGGCCTCGGGCACGTGCTCCAGGATCAGGTCGCCGACGTGGCGCGGACCCGTGTACCGAACGATGCCAACACCCGTGCCGAACGCACCCAGGCACGCCAGGACCGCCGCTCCGGGATACCGCTCCGATCCGGCCACGATGCCGAGCAGACCACGCGAATACTTGTGATCGCCGGGGCCAGGAACCGGCCACCTCTGGGCGACGCCCGAAGGGGACAGCCGCTGCACCTGGCCTTCCGCGTCGAGGCGCGGCGTGATCCCGACATCGACGAACACCAGGCGCCCCGCGACCTCCGCGGCCGGCGGCAGCAGCAGACACCGCTTGTAAGCCCCGAAGGTAACCGTGACGTCTGCCCGCACGTGAACGCCGTCGATCGCGCCCGAATCCGGATCTACACCGCTGGGCAGGTCCACAGCGACCACCAAGGCACTATCCGGAATCGCCTCGACAAGATCGCTCGCCGGAGCGCGCAGGTCGCCAACCATTGCGTCGCCGACGATCCCGTCGACCACCATGTCGGCGCGCGCGATCAGGTCGAGCGCCTGCTTGAGTCCAGCCGTGTCCGTCGCGTCGAGAGCCGGCACGTTCAGGTGGCGGGTGCCGATCGCATCTACGTGACCGCCCGTCGCAATCGCATGCACTGCAACACCACGCTCACGGAGGTGCTTACCCGCGACCATCGCGTCCGCACCGTTCTTGCCTGTGCCGACCAGCAGCACGACGGTGCGTCCGTGGGCTGACCCGAACGCGTCGCGCAGTTCCGTCAGACACGCCTGCGCCAACCCGAACGCAGCCTTCCGGATCAACTCGTCGTCGCTGCGCGCCACTCCCAGCGCGCCCGTTACGGCCGTCTGTACCTGCACGCTGCTGTAGGCATCGATCACGTTGCCGGAGGTCACGGCGACACCGTGTCACACCAGAAGAGTCGCGTGCTACCCGACCACGTGCACCGCCTGCACCGACTTCACCGACCCGGACCAAGTCGCGGCCAACCTGCGTCACCTCGCGCACATCCGGGACCGGTATCGCGACATCGTCTTCGGCTGATTCAAGCCTCGCCGATGGGCACAGCGAGCATGTGGTGCTGACTCCGCGACGGTGATCCCGGGAGGCCGGGCGCGGCGGCGATAGGCGGGGACCCACCCCGCGTCTCATGCCATCCCCGTTTCTTGACTCGCCCCGAGCCAACCGACCATTCCACTCCCAGCCCACCCCAGCTGGCTCCGCCCCGACCTTCCTACGCCTCCCATACCTCCCCGCACCCCATACCCCCCAAATCGCCTCCACCCCGCCTGCACTAGCAACCTCCCCACCGCGCACCACACCTCTGGCACCAATGGCGGATCGAGTCGCTTGGTGGCGATTGCCGACGGCTTGTCGGGGCGCGTTTCGATAACCGCTGCGGGGCTGGAACGTGCCGCACACCTGACTGGTGTGACGGTCTCGATCAGCGTGGTCGCGGCAGGAGACGGAGTCGGCTACCTGCTGCGCTCGGTCGTGCGCGGAGACTGCGACCTCGCCGATCCGTCGGCCGTGCTCCGCTACTACACCGAGGCCGGCACACCCCCGGGCCAGTGGCTCGGCAAGGGCATCGCCGAGTTCGGCGAAGGGAGCCTGAAGCCCGGTGACACAGTGACTGAGGAACACCTCAAACGCCTGGTCGGCGTCGGCCTGGACCCGGTCACGGAGCAGCCGCTCGGGCTGACGTTCCCGGAGGCGGCCGGGTCCAGTGCCCGGAAGGTTGTGGCGGGGTTCGATCTGACGTTCTCGGCGCCGAAGTCGGTCTCGGTCCTGTGGGGCCTTGCCGACCACCAGAACCAGGCCATGATCCTGGCCGCGCATCACGCCGCGATGGCGGAAGTGGTGGAGTTCTTCGAGCGCGAGATCGCCGCCACCCGAATCGGCCACGCAGGTACCGCCCAGGTCGACGTCGCCGGGGTAGCCGCTGTCGCGTACGACCACTGGGACTCGCGAGCGCACGACCCGCAGCTACACACCCACCTCGTCATCTCCAACAAGGTCCGCACACTGATCGACGGTCAGTGGCGCACTCTGGATTCTCGGGCGATGTACAAGGCGCAGGTGGCGCTCTCGGAGCACTACAACGCCGTCCTGATGGACCGCCTCACGGGCACCTTCGGGATCGGCTGGGACCAGCGCGATCGAGGCGAGCGGCGTACGAAGGCGTGGGAGATCACCGGCGTCCCGGAGAACCTCATCAAGGAGTTCTCCTCCCGGTCGCGGGACGTCGACGTCCGCACCGATCAACTGGTCGCCCGGTACGAGGCCCGCCACGGGCGGCGCCCGTCGCCCGAGACGATCAACAAGCTGCGGTCGCAGGCGACGTTGGAGACGCGGCCGGAGAAGCAGATCCGGTCCCTGGTCGACCTGGCCGCCGAATGGCACCACCGCGCCGAGCCTCACCTCGGTGGTACCACGGCGTGGGCGCACGACGTGATCACCTCCGGCCTGGGCCACGCCTTCCGCGCCGACGACGTCTCGGCAGATCTCGTCGACAAGTTGGGCACCCGGGTCGTCGATGTCGTCTCTCAGCAGCGCGCCACGTGGATGTACTGGAACCTGTGGGCTGAGGCCACCCGCCAGACCATGGGCGTCCGCCTCACGTCCCATGAGGATCGCGAACAGCTCGTATCCCGGGTCGTGGCCGCGGCCCAGGCAAGGTCCCTGCCGCTGACGCCGCCGGAGCTCGCGCCCACCCCGGAGATGCTGCTACGCGCTGACGGGTCGAGCGCGCTGAGGCCGCGGCATCACGTCCTGTATTCCAACACCCGGATCATGGCCGCCGAGACCCGGCTCCTGACCCGCGCCCAGGACACCACCGGCCCCGTGTGCAGTCGGAGTGGGCTGCGGGTGGCGGCCCGGGCCCGGTACCGGGGGCACTACCTCACCGCGGAGCAAGCTGCGGCGTTGGTGTCGATCGCGACCTCAGGGCGTGTGGTGGAGGTGCTGGTCGGCCCGGCCGGCACCGGGAAGACCACCGCGATGTCTGCCCTGCTGACCGCGTGGTACTACGAGCACGGCGAGAGGTCGGTGATCGGGCTGGCGCCGTCGGCCGCCGCCGCGAAAGTCCTGGCCGACGACCTGGGTATCCCGTGCGACACCACCACCCGGTGGCTCACGTCCCACCAGCACGGGTACGCCGAGCTCGCGCGGGGGCAGCTGGTGATCGTGGACGAAGCGTCCCTGGCGAGCACCATGGATCTGGACCGCATCACCACCGCCGCCGAACACGCGGGCGCGAAGGTACTGCTGGTGGGCGATCCGGCGCAGCTGCAGTCCGTAGACGCCGGTGGGGCGTTCGGCATGCTCGTCGAAGCCCGCAACACGGCCGCCACCGAGAACACGACGCACGCGGGCGGGTGCGCGCCGACCCTGACCGGAGTGCACCGGTTCCGCAACGACTGGGAGAAGACCGCCTCCCTCGCGCTGCGCGACGGCGACCCGGCTGTGATCGGCACGTACGACGAGCACGACCGCATCACAGAGGGCACCACCGCGGACATGATCGACACCGCGTACTCCGCCTGGCAGCGGTCCATCGAGGCAGGGGAGTCCAGCGTGCTTGTCGCCGAGGCGAGCACCGTGGTGCGTGACCTGAACCAGCGCGCTCGCGCCGACCGCATCCTCGCCGGGTTCACCAGCGCTGGACGCGACGTACCCCTGGCCGACGGAGACCGCGCCTCTGCCGGGGACCTGGTCATCACCCGTCGCAACGACCGCACCCTGACCACTGCGACCGACGACCTCGATGGCGGGTTCGTCCGCAACGGCGACCGCTGGCAGATCACCTACATCCATCCGGACGGTGCGGTCGAAGCACATCGCGATGGCAACGGGCCTGACGCCAGCGTGCGCCTGCCCGCAGACTATGTCGCCGAATACCTCGACCTCGGATACGCGGTCACCGCCCACCGTGCCCAGGGCCTGACCGTGGACTCCTCCCACGTCCTGGTCACTCGCACCACGACCCGGGAGAACCTCTATGTCGCGATGACCCGAGGGCGCGACACCAACATGGCGTACGTCGCGCTGGACGAGCCCACCATCGACCACAACCCCCGGCCCGATGACGAGACCACCGCCCATGGCATCCTGTTCGGGGTGCTCCAGCACTCCGGTGCCGAACTGTCTGCCCAGCAGACCCGGGTCGCCGAGCACGACAAGTGGACCGGCATCGCACAGCTCGCCGCGGAGTACGACACCATCGCAAGCCTCGCCCAGCGTGACCGCTGGGCCGACCTGACCCTGCGGACATTCGTCACAGACGGCAGTCTCATGCCCGCCGAGGCGCGTACCGCGATCGAAGGCGATTCGTTCTGGTCCTTGTGTGCCGAGCTCCGCCGCACTGAAGCGGCCGGACACGACGCCCACGCCACACTCGCTCGTGCCGTCAGGCAACGCCACCTCCTGGACGCCGACGATCCTTGCGCCGTCGTCCTGGCCCGGCTCGCCCGCGACACTCCACGACGCGTAGGACGATCGCGCCGTCCCGCGCAGCTGATCGCCGGCCTGATTCCGCCTGCCCTCGGACCCATGTCCGACGACGCGCGCGAGGCCCTCGAGGAACGAGCCCGACTCATCCGTGAACGCGCTACCGCGCTGGCCAGGTCCGCAATCCGGACTCGGGCAGCCTGGGTCGAGCGGATCGGTCGTGAGCCACTCGATGGGCCTGGCCGAGAAGCCTGGTCCAGGGCTGTCGGGGCGGTTGCGGCCTACCGGGACAGGTACGACGTCACCGGGCCAGTACCACTCGGATCGCCGGGCGGTGACCTCCGTCAAGGCCGAGACCGCGATGCCGCCCGAACAGCCATGCAACGCGTGAATCGTCCAGAGGTTCGGGGCCGTTCGCAGTCGGGAATGCGTCCCGTCCCTGGCCTGTAGGTTCGTTGATGTCGTCCACTTGCTGTGCGCTAGGAGCTACGTTGCATCGCTGCCGGGGCGTGAGGTGCGAGGCGAGAGGCGATTCTCAAGTGCTGCGATCCTTGCCGTGTGTTGCTCGGCGACCTCCGCTGTGATCTGGTCAGCCTCTTCAGGCCCCGTGATATCGGCCAGGGTTGCCCGTGACTCGGCTGACATGCATAGTGCGAGGTCTCTCCTCTCTTGATCGAGTCGCGCGGTGACCTCAGCGACGTCCGCCGGTGCGACGGCGGGTATGCCAACCAGGTTCGTGTCTCGGATGTCTTCGGCTTTCGACACCATGGTCACGGCCTGTTCCAGGCGCCGGCGGGATCCTTCGCCGTTCTCGTGCCGATATAGGTCCTTCGCCGACCGCAGATCCGCTTCGAGGGAGCGGATGTGAGCGTGATGGACGGACGGGATCACGACGGACACCCAACGGGAGACGACGTCGTCATCGACATCGGTGAGAGCTGAGGCGGCTTCCATGAGTGCAGCGCGCGCCGGGTGTTCAGTCTCGGGCATCGGCGCGTGGGTCAGCCAGGCGAGCGAGCCGAGGAACACTTCGAACTGCCCTGGTGTGAGTCGAGGTTCGCCTGACTCGGTCAGGGCTGCCTGGAAATCGATCCCGAGGCGCAAGAGCCGTTTGACCTGTGCTGCGATCGTCGTTGAGTCGGGTGCCTTGGTGATCGTCACACGCTTGACCCTAGGGGAGCGACACAGGTGCGGGTAAGGGAAATGAGCCTAGCCATGAGCACGGCGCGACACTGGTTTCTTGAAGGCATGGCCCAAAATTTCGCACTGAACTGCGGCGCTCATGACCAAGGCGATCGAGATCCGAATCCGTCCCGCGGACCGTACGGACTCCAGCCGTGCAGGTAATCCTTCAGGTCGGCGTCCGAGACGTCCGGCACGGAAGGTGGCCGGAGCGGTCCCTTGAGCGGATCGATGTTGTCGGCGTGAACTCGGATCCACTCGGCCCAGGCTCTGGCCTCGATCCGGCTGTTGGACCTGCCGCTCGAGCTCGTGAACAGGATGGCGTCGGAGTAGGCCCGCATCTGTTGAGCGGAGTCCCACCGTGCGAGTTCGTCTTCGAGTTGCTGTACGCGCTCGTCGTACGAGTAGTCCTGGACGGCCTGCGCACGGATCTGCGTCCACCGTTGCTCGACGAGGACCTGCCGTCGTTGAAGCTCCGAACGCTCCCAGTCAGCCTGAGCGGCGGCGATGTCCAAGAGGCGTAGTACCTCGGGAAGCTGGCTTTCCAACGTGCGCGACTTGCTGTCCTGCCACACCGAGTCTGACCCGCGGTAGCGGTCGTCGCCTCGGTCCTTATTCATTCGCAGTATCAGCTCGCCGGTCTGCTCAAAGTCCCGATTCCGAACTACCTTGGTCTCCCCGTGAGAGCGCCAGTCGTACGGATAGGTGGACTGCTCGACAAAGGCAGGGCCGCCCCGTGCCTTTCCATTGCGCTCCCAGATCACGACATGACGTTCCAGACGTCCCAGGCCGAGAGTGAGGTCGAACTCATGAGCATCACGCCCTTGGATGCGGTAACCACGGTCGAACGTCGTAGCGCTCCAGGAACGTTCCTGGACAGCGTCGACGATCGCCTGCAGGATGCGTGCTGCGCGCGGGATTGCCGACTTGCTGACGCGGTCGCGACGATCACGAAACGCGATCACGGCTGAGGACGCAAGGCGCAGCTGGGCCGGCACAGGAACAGCGCGTGCCTCGATCTGGACGTCGAAATCCGGGGCGAAGTACACCGTGTACCCCAGGCGCTCGTCCATCATGGTCGGTTCGAACACCACCCGTCGCCCCGTGGCGACCAGTCCCTCGCTCGTGATGAGTCCGACGATTCGATGTAGGCCGGGGCTGTACCGATGTCCCACATCGACGCGGTCGCCGGCCTCAGACAGCTCGGCGACCAATGCCTTCGCTAGCTCGACATCCTGAGCATCCCGCTGTCGTCGCGCATCGGCCTGACGCGCTTGTCGTTCCTGGATGGAGCGTTCTTGGTCGACACGGTCCTTCTGGTGCACGAGCACCTGTTGCCCGCGGTCGGTGATATGCGCTGTCCACGTGTCTCCGCGTCCGGCGACCTGTACTAGCCCGCGACCGTGTAGCAAGCGTGCGGTCTGGCGGTGGGAAACATCCTCGTAGCGGCCGTCCGGACATCCTTCGGCGATCCACGCGAGGACGTCGTACTGCCGAGGGCTGATGTGAGCATCGACGGGCGCATAGGCCACCAGCTTCACGGTCAATGGCCCGGCGCGGACGCCGACCGCACGGAGCACCTTGCCGGTCGGCACGGTGCCGGTAGCCTCGGCAGCACTGATGCCCTGACGGACCTCCGCCCGATCCTCCGCGCTCGGCTCCTCGATAAATAGAACACCGGCTGCCTCGTCGATCCGCTTCAGGAATGCTGAAGCAATGGACCGGCGTCGCCGGGCGTCGGCGTCAGGCTGTGCCTGGCCTGATCCTCGTCTGAGTTCCTTGTTCGTGGCCTGTCGAGCGTTCGTCTTCTTCCTCGCGGGACGGACCGACTCGTAGGCTTCGCCAGCAAGGAGCCGCTCGCCTGCATCGGTGATCTGAGCCGACCAGACCCCGCCCTTCTTGCTCACGGAGGCAAGCCCGCGGTTCTGCAGGGCGAGAGCGCTCGTCTTGTGCGTGAAGTCTGGCCACTCGCGTGGTGGACAGCCCTCGCCGATCCACTTCAGGACCTCGACCTGGCGCTCGTTCGGCGCCTCGTAGCTTGCCAAGCCAACCTCCACACCTGGTTCCGACCATCGAACCCGCGTCGGCCGCCTCACGAGCGAACGCGCACTCAGGAGTCGGTTGTCGCTTTCGCCCCGGACGGTCCAAGGCTGGTCGTCGGTGACTGGAGCCGTCAATGCCGGTGTCCGAAATCGTCCCACCGTTCCTGGGGCAGTCCCCCCCCAGCCGGCTCAGGGCCGCGTGGCGAGTGATCGACGCCGCTCGCGAGTACACCGTCCAACCGTGGCATGCGTAGGGGTTCGACGTGGCGAGGCGGCTACGGCCAGCACTGGCAGTGAGCGTCCCCCGTAAGCAGTGCCGATCGACAGGATGTGGTCTGCTGCTGACGGTCCCGCTCCACGCTATGGTGACCACCATCAGGTCCTGTGCCCTCCTCAGTAGGGGCATCGGCCGTAAGACTCAGCCCCCGCGAGGACCTTCATGAACTTCACGCCCGGGTCCGGCCAACCGCCGTCGGACAGCGATATTGAAGAGGTGCTCGGTGGAGGCGCTAGGCCACCGGTCGGGCGTTACCGGCTCAACCTGGCGACGGGTGAGTGGGCGTGGTCCGACGAGGTGTACGTGATGCACGGCTTCGCGCCGGGCGACATCGTGCCGACAACGCCCCTGATGCTGTCGCACAAGCACCCGGACGACCGCGCCCGGGTCGACGGCGTCCTTCGACAGGCCGCGGAGACGGGGCAGCCGTTCAGCTCAGTGCACCGCATCGTGGACGCGGCAGGAATGACCCGCACGCTGGCCGTGACCGGGCAAGGGCAGCGCGACCCCGTCACGGGTAAGGTGACCGAGCTGTTCGGGTACTTCATCGACGTCACCAAGGCGCAACGCGAAGCGGCGTCGCGCGAGGCGACGGCCTCGATCCAGGCGTCCTCGGAGCGGCGGTCGGTCATCGAGCAGGCCAAGGGCGTGCTCATGGTCATCCATGGCATCGACGAGGAAGCGGCGTTCGACCAGCTGCGTGAGGCGTCCAACCAGTCGAACATCGCCGTCCGGGACATCGCCTACTCAATGGTGCAGCTGTTCTCCGGGCCGGATGTCACGGTGTTCCCGACAAGTGAGGCCATCGACAAGTTCTTGGCCGACCCGATCCGGCCGGACGACCTCTGACGCTCCGACGGTCCGGAAGTTCCACCGAGCGGCGCGGCGGCTATTCTGTTCTCGCTTCGTCGACGGTGACGAAGCGGGCCATGCGACTGGGAAGTCGTGGTGCGAGAGTGAGGCTGGGGGCAAAGGAGGTGACGCACGGATGAATGCGCCGCAACTTCTGAGCATGCTCGCGCGATCTCTAGCCAAAGCTGAAACCGACCGTACGTGGACGATGAGGCTGTGCGAGGCATGCGTCGACGCCTCCGGGGCGCAAGGCGGTGCCCTGACGGTCGCGGCCGGGCCGGACGATCGAGTCGCCGTCAGCACACCAGGGACGTTCGAGGACCTCGAACCGCTTCAGGAGGTCCTGGGCGAGGGCCCGGTGCACCAGGCGATGGCCGAGGACCAGCTGGTGGTCATGCGCACCGATGAGGTGGTGGACGAGTATCCCGTTTTCTCTCAGCTGGCTGGATCGGTCGGCGGTGAGGTGACGCTCTACGCGGTGCAGATGCGGGCGGCGGGCAGCGTTGTCGGGGTGCTCAGCCTCTACGTGACGGATGCTCAAACTCGTAGTGCGAAGGACCTGCAGGTCCTCGCCGACATCACCGGGGCGTACCTCCTGGCGAACGCCGAGTTCCTTGATTGGTCAGAGCGAGCACTGCTCCATCGGGCAGCCGGAATGGTCATCGCCCAACTAGGGATACGCACAGAGGATGCGTTCGCGGTGATCAGGGCTAAAGCCTTCGTACGATCGACGAGCCTGCGATCCGTCGCCGTGGACGTGCTCGAACGAGGTCTGACATTCTCTTGCGATGTTTAGCAACGACGCCGCTGGAGGACGCCCGTCGAAGACGCGAACGCTGGTGACCATGATGGGCGCGAAACCCTGTTGCCTCGTCATGGAAGTCTTTCTTCCGCGAGTTGATCAGTGATTGGGCGAACAGGGACCGAGATTGGCAAGGAAACAACAGCCGCCAGTCTTGTATCGCATTTCCTGGATGACAGGTTGACGTTGCGATGCGCTCCCCCAAGCGACAAGGGGCGAGCACTAAACCACGGTGGCCGGGATCCCAACCTCGCTCGCTGTGCCCATCGGCGCGATCATCCTGGTACTGGTGATCTTGGGTGGCGACCACGGTGCTCACGCGCGGCCGTCACAATGACGATGGCGACGACCGCAGTTTCCTCAGCCCCGAAACATAGCCCGACGACTACGGGCAGCTGCACTGCGCCCGATCGGAATGCTGCATAGAAAGGCCCCCCTGTGGCTCGACCAAAGTTCATTGTCATGACCGTGATGATCACGCTCGCCGTCGGATTTATCGTGGCCGCGCTCCTGATCCCGAGGCTGGCTGCCGAGAGTCTGCGTGAGGGCGACACTGGTGCTGCTCCGCAGATGGGGCACATCCACGGGATCGGGGGCTGACCTGGGTGACGGTGCCGTCAACGCGGGAACGCACTACGGCTTGTTCCGGATCGCCGACGGTCGCGCGACCCGGGTCGCAGACCGGGTGCAGGACTACATGGTGTGCACCGTTGCCGGGCCCGGGTCACTTCCTGGCGAGCGGACACGCACCCCGGCCAGGGCAGGGTGGGCCCAGCTTGGCCGGCCTCATCGAGAGCACCGACACGCGGCGGCGAGTGGCGCGGCGTCCTCAGCATTGCGAGGCGCCGATCAGTCGTCGGGTGGAACGCACGGTGTAACCGGTACGTTGGGATCGGCGGTGCCCTTGTGGGTGCTGCCTTTGACACCCTGATCCCGGAAGGACCATGGACGACAGTCGAAGTACGAACACCCAGGCACGCGCGCGACTCTTTGGGAGGTGCGCTCGATGATCTGGGTGCTCTCCCTTCTGCTCGGCGTTGTAGTGATCCTGGCCATCACCGTGCTCACGGGATATTTCGTGGCGCAGGAGTTCGCCTATATGGCGGTCGACCGCTCTCGCCTGGCGGCCCGTTCTGAAGCCGGCGACACCACCGCCTGCCGCGCCCTTTCCGTGACCCGACGCACCTCCTTCATGCTGTCCGGCGCGCAGCTGGGAATTACCGTGACCGGCCTGTTGGTCGGCTACGTGGCAGAACCTCTGGTCGGCGCCGCCGTCGGCGACGGGTTGGACGATGTCGGTGTGCCGACCGGCGTCGGCGTCGCGATCGGTACCGTCGCCGCGCTGCTGCTGTCCACGGTGGTGCAGATGCTCTTCGGCGAGCTGTTCCCGAAGAACCTCGCGATCGCCCGCCCCGAGGCGGTCTCGCTCTGGCTGGCCCGCTCGACCACCATGTATCTGACCGGTTTCGGCTGGCTGATCCGAGTGTTCGACGCCGCCTCCAACGCCCTGCTCCGGTTGCTGCGGATCGAGCCGGTGCACGACGTCGAGCACTCCGCGACCGCCCGCGACCTGGAGCACATCGTCGCTGACTCCCGCGAGAGCGGCGACCTGCCGACGGACCTGTCCAACTTGCTCGACCGCATCCTCGACTTCCCGCGCCAGGACGTCGAGCACGCCATGATCCCGCGCTCCCACGTGGACACCGTCGAACCGGACGCGACTGTTGGCGAGGTCAAGGCGCTCATGGCGCGCAGCCACTCTCGGTACCCGGTGGTGACCCAGGACGACGCAGTCGGCGTCGTGCACCTGACCGACCTGCTCTCCGGCGACGTACCCGATGACGCCCCGGTCACCGCCGTCGCCCGCCCGCCGCTGGTCCTGCCCACCGCGATGGCCCTGCCCGACGCACTGCGTGAGCTGTCGACCAGCCGGAACGAGATGGCGTGCGTCGTGGACGAGTACGGCGGCTTCGCCGGTGTACTCACGTTGGAGGACCTGGCCGAGGAGCTGGTCGGTGAGATCACCGACGAGCACGACGAGCCCGAGCAGCCGCTGCTCACCTCCGACGACGACGGCATCTGGACCATGGCCGGCGACGTGCACCTGGACGAGGTCGAGCGTGCTGTCGGACACGACCTGCCCGAGACCGAGCACGAGACGATCGCCGGACTTGCCGTCGCAACTCATGGCTCGCTGCTCGCCGTGGGCGAGTCGGTCGACATCGACCTGCCCGATGACCCGGCCGATCTGGCCACCAACGAGCCGCCACCCGACCGCGTGCTTCACGTCGAGGTCCTGGAAGTCACACGGCACGTGCCCGCACAGGTGCGTGTCACCGTGCAGGAGCGCTCGCGCGGCACAGTCCATGGAGCCACCACCGAGGCCGAGGAGGCAACCCGATGAACGACCCCGTCATCGTGGCTATCGCCACGGTCTTGATCATCGCCGCCAGCGCATTCTTTGTCGCTATCGAGTTCGCCGTCCTGGCCGCCAAGCGGCACCGCTTGGAAGACGCCGCGGCATCCAGCCGGTCGGCGCGCGCCGCGCTACGGTCCTCGAACGAGCTGACCGTGCTCCTGGCGGGTTCCCAGCTCGGCATCACCGTCGCGACCCTTGCGCTCGGCGCTATCACCAAGCCAGCGGTACACCACTGGATCACGCCCGTCGTGGAGACGTGGGGTGCACCGCACTGGATCGCCGACGTCGCAGGGTTCGTCCTGGCACTGATCATCGTCACGTTCCTGCACCTGGTGGTCGGCGAGATGGCACCGAAGTCATGGGCCATCGCCCACCCGGAGACGTCCGCCACCCTGCTCGCCCTGCCAATGAGGGGCTTCATGTGGCTGACCCGGCCCGCGCTCATCGCACTGAACGAGGCCGCGAACTGGTGCCTGCGCCGGGTGGGCGTAGAGCCCACCGGGCAGGTGGCCTCCGGGCGCAGCCCCGACGACCTGCGCCACCTGGTGGAGCACTCCGCGAACGTGGGCGCGCTGGATGCCGTGTACTCCGACCAGCTCTCCGGCGCCCTGGACTTGCGCCGTCTCACGGTCGCCGACCTGGTAGCGGGCCACGCTGAGCCCGTCGCAGTCCCGGGAACGGCCACGGCCGCCGACGTGCGTGCCGCCGCCGACCGGTCCGGACACCTGCGCATCCTGGTACAGGACGACGACGGCAACCCGACCCGCGTCGTGCACGTGCGCGACGTGCTCCTCGAACCGGACGACCGGCCCGTCACCGACCTGGCACGCCCGGCCTACACCCTGGATCCGGCCACGCCACTGCACACCGCCCTGGCCTCGATGCGCGAGACCCGCAACCACCTCGCCGTCGTATCGACCCAGGACGGCCGCGGGGTGATCACCCTGGCGGACGTGCTCGCCCGGATCTTCCCGCGCACGATCGCGGCCGCCTGAGGAGCAGTCGGCTAGGAAGGACTGGATGACACCGCTGCTGCTCGCGATCCTCGTCTTCGCGGGTGCTGCCCTGATCACCGTGCTGGGCAGCATCCGGCTGGCCGGGCTCGGCGACGTCCTGGCCGACCGGACCGGCTGGGGCGAGGCGATCTTCGGCGCCGTGTTCTTCGGCGTCTTCACCTCGCTCAGCGGCATCGTCATGACCGCGGTGTCCGCCGCCGACGGCTACCCGGAGCTCCCGACTTGGCTCAATTAGTGCGTGCGGTGGATGAGGTCGACGGCCTTCTGCAGGTCGTCGGGTAGCGGGTCAGCGGCGGTGATCGTCTGCCTGCCGGCGGTGATCGTGACCTCGCGGTGTCGGCGGGCGGTCTTGACGAACTTGCGGATCGACCAGCCAGTCGTGTTCTCGATCCACCGGGACACGGCCAAGGCTGCGAACACGATCGTCAGGTGCGCCTCGATCGAGTGCCTGACGTGGTGGAAGACGGGCCGGGCGGCGAGGTCGGACTTGCTCATGCGGAACGACTTCTCGACGTTGAGCAGCGCGGAGTAGGTCGCGATGACGTGCTCGGGGGTGGGGTCGTCGAGGTTGGTGACGTAGGACTTGATCCCGGCCAGCGCCCGTGCCTTGGTCTCCAGGTCGCGGTTGACGGCTTTCTTGGCGCCGGTGAGCTTGACGAACCGGTTCCGCTTCACGGCGGTCTTTCCTGCGACGGCGTGCTCGGCCTTGCGGACCTGCTCGTCGATTCCGTGCAGGGTGCGTTTGGCACGGGCGGCAGAGTAGGCGTAGTAGTACGTGTGGTCGCGGCGTTTGTCTGACGGGCTGGCGGGCCAGGGCTGGGTGAACACGTGCCCGTCGGGGAT